>JAQWSU010000021.1 GCA_029243025.1 Pirellulaceae bacterium
ACACATGGCGAGATCTCGACGAAGATTTCTTCCGGAAATGTCGATCCGAACTTGCCGGTCGCCAAGTTAAGACGAAGCCTGCAAAACCACGACCTCATCAGAAACGGGCAATAAAAAACGCGGTTAAACATTTCAACAACCAAAAAGAAAAACGCGGCAAACTGATATCACCGTGTGGAACCGGAAAGAGTCTCACTGGGTACTGGATCGCTAAGAAACTGAAGCCCAAGACGATCCTCATTGCAGTCCCAAGCCTGTACTTAGTCAAACAGTCGTTGCAAACTTGGGCTAAGGAGGCCGCCGCCGACAACGTCCCAATGCGATGGATGTGTGTTTGCAGTGATAAGACTGTTGCATACGACTCAATCAACTCCGCATCATGAATCAAATCGTCTACGGTTCTTTTCTCTTCTGCCGTTGCCAGAAGTCCTGCGGGCCTTGGTTTCGCTTCGTTGGATTCAGAGATAGCCACATCGATCAGCGAATTGAATTCCGCCACTTGATCGGCTAGTTCGGGGTGAATGTGCCCAACAATCTTGAGGTTTTTAATGTCCACGGTTTGCTTCTCCATTATCTAAAGGTTAATTGTGATTCCGTACAGTTCCATCGCTCGGGATAGCGTTCTACCTCCGACCTTTGATTGACCATGTCTGATCATGCAAATTAGAGAACGGCTGCAATCAAGCTCGCGTGCGAGGGCGGCATGGGACCTGCTGTCGAGCCGGATCATGTCGGTGATCTTTTGTTTTAAACGTTCCATTGGCTGCCTCTCTGTTTTCGGAAGTGCTTTCGTTTCATGCAGTTATTACGCTAGCCACGATTAATGGTTTAGGAAAACATGACAATTTATTGTCACAAGTTAGATGTGACACGAGGTTGTCACAGCAGAGCGATTTGACATGGATGTGTCACCGTGAAATCATGTGACAGATTTCTGTTACAACGGCCAGAATGTCGTGCTTGGCGTGAAGAGATCTCACTTATAGAACCGGACTGTCGACATATTCCCGGCCTTCAACGGCAGCAGCTTCCGTTTCGTTCGAAAAAAGATTGTTATAGGTACCCGGGGTGGGGGGGCCTGCTGCCGAGATCCGGGATTTCCATTGCCAGGAAGGGGCCTAGCTTGCGTCCTAAGAGCATCAACTTAGAGGTCCGAGTCAGAACACCTACCTTCTCAATCTGGACGAATTCGGGATCGAAGCCTTTGACACCTAAAATCCCTGAAAGCTTTGACCCAAGGTGCGAGGGAGCTCAAGGTGCGAGGGAGCTTACGGGTCCACGGGTGGGATTTTTTTAGCATGCCAATCCTGCTGTGTGGTCGTTATTCGATACCAATGTCCCTAAGGTAAGCTTTTCGCTGTTTTTCGAGCCCCAACTTATTCGTGATGTTTGACCATTCCGATGAGACTTGATCCAAAACTTCCTGAGCTTTCTGCTGTTGAGTGAGAGCCTGACGAATCGCTGTGTCGAGTGCCTCAATATACTGCCGTTGCCCAGGAATGCGGGGCATCATCAGCCACTGGGGCCGACTCTGTTCAGTTCGTACGATTTCGGCATAATCGCTGGCAGATGCAGCAAGTTGGTTGTCGACCCACATCTTAGCATTGACCAATTGGGATTCCCGAAACAAGGTTGTGTGAAATCCTCGGGTCGAAATTCGTGGGCTTTGTTGTTTATCAGTGAGCCACAATAAAAACCGGGCAGAAAATTCGGAGTTGTTTCCGTAACGGGAAATGGCTCCTAGCCTTCCATCGACTGCCAAAAGAGGCACTTGCATTATGCCCGCTTCTCGCTGTTGCCATGCTCCATCGCTCGGTTGGAATACATCGATCGCACCGGGTAAATTGCCAAGTCGCAGGGCAACGTTTTGCGGCGCGGCTTCGCGGCTGGCGGAAGGCCATGCCAAGCCCATGGCAGCTTGGTTGTTCAAGAGAGATTTCACGACATCGTGAGGGGTTTGCTCGATCGCTGATTCTGGCATCGATGCGTAAGCGGCCGTTAGCTCTTGGAACGCACGCACAAAGGGTGGTGAGTTAATAAGTGGACGCATCGAAGCGAAATCAAAATGAGTTGAATACTGGCTGCGGTGTCGTGCATAGGCAGCCGATCGAGCCAGCAATGTTCTAGCAGCCCATCCCTTACCCAACGGTTCAACAGTGGCTGACTCGACTGTTTTTGCCGTTGAGTCGCTTTGAAGTTGTTCCTCGATTTGGTGAATGACTTGTTGGTATTCGGACCAGGTTTTTGGAACGGAAAGCTTCCATTTATCAAACAGATCCTTCCGATAGAAGAGCAGCAGTTGCGGAGAACCGAAACTAACCGCGTAGGTCTCGTCTCCCCAGCGGATTTCTTGCCGTCGAATCAGCGGGAGAATGTCATTCCAGTGATAATCTTTGGCGGCTGATGAATTTGGTTGTAAGACGGATTTGGGTAACGGACGGATCGCTCGTTGTTCGGCAAGCATTCCTAGCCAGGAGGTGGGAAAGATCAGCAGATCCGCCTGCTTGGCAGCATCGATCTGAAACTCTTCGACGGAGGTAAGGTTGACCTGAATCGGGTCTTGAGATTGAGCGTTCCATTCTCTCTGGATCGCTTCTGCTAATGGGGGGTCGTCAACGACAAGAATCCGTAATGGCTGGCGAACTGTCGGTGTTTCGTCCTTCGGAGTCTTGTCGGAAACAGAGGCCGGCTGACAGCCGGTCATCAGCAACATCCCGAATAGTTGAATCGCGACGAGGCAAGTTGAATATCCACCATCTGGCTTCATATTGGCGTTTCGCTAAAGCAGAAAAGTATTGATCGGGTGATTTGCCTGGAATGCTTGTCAGCGACCGAAGACGGAGACTTTAGCGGGATTCAATGGAAACCCATTCTCGAGCGGACGAGCCGTTGTAGCGTGATCGTGGTCGAATGATGCGATTGTTTTCCAACTGTTCCATCACATGAGCACTCCAACCGACGACCCGACTGACAACGAACAAAGGCGTGTACAATTCCACCGGCAATCCCATGTAGAAATAGAGCCGAGCACTGGGCCAATCCAGGTTCGGGGGCAGCCCTTTTTCTGCAACAACGATTGTTTCTATGATTTCCGCCATTGCTTCCAATTGTTGATGTTCGGGCTCAACCGCAAGTTTCCCACACAAGCTTTTTAAGTACTTGGCTCGTGGGTCGCCCGTTTTGTAGACACGGTGTCCAAATCCCATGATCCGTTGCTTGTCGGCAAGTGCTTGACGGACCCAGGCCTCGGCGCGATCCGGCGAACCGACTTCGGCAAGAACATCCAGTACCCGCTCGTTTGCTCCACCGTGCAGCGGTCCTTTCAACGCACCGATCGCTGCCGTGATTGACGAATGTAAGTCGGAGAGTGTTGATGCAACGACTCTCGCTGTGAACGTCGATGCGTTGAATTCGTGTTCCGCGTAGAGAATGAGTGACACATCCATGGCGTGAACGTGATCTTCATGTGGCATCTGACCATGGAGCATCCAGAGCAGGTTGCCCGCTAGCGAAAGATCATTCTGGGGTGGTAAAGGCTGCAGCCCCTGCACCAAGCGGTAACGGGCGGCCATGATCACTGGGAGCCCTGCTAAGATTCTCGCACTTTTACGCAGATTGGCTTCGTGGCTGTTGTCGCCGATCTCATAATCCCAGTGGGCCAAGAGACTCGCTCCCGTCCGCATCACATCCATGAGGGATGCCGATTTGGGAATCCGACGCAGAACATCAAATATTTCGGGATCGATTTGAAGGTTGTGGGTTAGTTGTTGATGGAATGTCTTGAGTTGTGAGATCTTGGGGAGTTCGCCGTGCAGGATGAGATAGGCAACCTCTTCGAACATCGCCCGATCGGCAAGATCTTCGATTGAGTAACCTCGGTAATTCAGGCCGTCTGCAATGGAACTGATCGAGGTCTCACCCGCAATAACGCCTTCCAAACCGGGGTGGTACATGGCATCCGTCATCAGGCAGGGTCTCCAAATTGTGCTCGATCACGTTGTTCGTAATCGTCGTATTCCAATAAATCGTAGAGCTCCTGGCGAGTTTGCATCAGATCCAGTAGATCCTTTTGAGTGCCATCGGCCGCAAGGAGCCCCAGCGCGGCTTCCGATGCCTTCATCGCAACACGCAACAACGTGACGGGATAGAGGATTACCGCATAGCCGAGTTCGGCGAGTTCTTCGCAAGTTAACAACGGACTCTTGCCAAATTCGGTCATGTTGGCGACTAAGGGAACCTCAATTGCTGCTGAAAAGGATGCAAATTCCTCTTCGTTCGCCAACGCTTCGGGAAAGATCCAGTCAGCACCAGCGTCGACATAACGTTGGGCTCGTGTCAACGCTTCCGCCAAGTCACTCACGCCACGAGCGTCCGTACGGGCGATAATCACTAAATTAGGATCCGTCCTCGCAGTCGTTGCGGCCTTGATCTTCTGACACATTTCGTCCACCGATACCAGAGTCTTACCTGACAGGTGGCCGCACCGCTTGGGGAGTTGTTGGTCTTCGAGCTGGATTGCGGCCGCACCGGCCGCTTCCAACTCGATGATCGTGCGCCCAACGTTGATCGTATCACCAAATCCGGTGTCTGCGTCAACCAGCAAGGGAATGTTGACTCGCCGTGTAATTTGACTCGTCTGATTGACAAGTTCGGTGAGCGTAAAAAGTCCGACGTCCGGTAGTGCCAAGACGCTCGCAGAAAAAGCAGCCCCCGACAGATAGGCCGCTTCGAATCCAAACTGCTCAATCATTCTTGCCGTCAGCGCGTTGGCAGCGCCGGGGACCTGGATCGTGTCCGATTGAATCGCCTGACGCAGTTGTTGACCGGGTGTCAAAGGGATTCCTTCGCAAGGTAGATAAGTGGAGTGTATCGGTGGAGCAGGAGGCTGGAGGGCAAACGCAGACTGAAAACGAACCTATTCCATGGCTTCTTCCAGAACTTCTTCATCAACATAGATCGGCAGTGGCGGGTCACAGGTGACCGCAATTGCGATTGCGTCAGAAGGTCGGGAGTCGATCTCCGTTAACTCGCCATCTTGTCGAATACGAAGTTTGGCAAAATAGGTGTGGTCGCGCAGTTCGGTGATCACAACACTATCCAGTTCTGCTCCGAGTTGTTCCACGATGTTGACGACCAAATCGTGGGTCAATGGTCGGCTGGACTGGTAATCCTTGACGCGTCGATCAATACTCGTCGCTTCGAAGATGCCGATTAAAATTGGAAACTGTCGATCACCTTCGACCTCTCGAAGATAGATTACTTGTTGATCGTTGATCTCACTGATAATGATCCGCGACAACTGCATTTGCACAGGCATTGGTTGATTCCTTGATCATGCTGGTCTAGCTGACAGACCACCGCGATCGCCCCAGTCACTGGGTTCCGGACATCGGACGTAGAATTGCTCTAATGATTGCCCTTATTCTATCTCAGTGGATTCAATGCGAAACAGGGCACTGGGCGATTGATTTGGCATCGAGCTAGAAAAGTAGCATTGGCCGAAGAGGGGCAGGATTCCGATTTGAGGAAGTCGGGCCGGGAGCTCCATTTTTACTGTCTTTTGACGCTTTTGGTCGTTCTACTGCGTCAGATCGACCATCGCGACGGCCGGGTTGATCGCTGTGGAAAATCAGCCCCGCTTGCAAGCATTTTGGAGAGTGGGGCAACTAGGACGAACTGCGAAGCTTTTCCAGTGCTTCACGAACAGATGCCAACTGCTGTTTGAGGGTTTCCAGCCCCTCCTGCTCACGTTGGACCACCTCCGCGGGGGCTCTTTGCACGAAACTTTCATTACTCAGTTTTTTCTCTTTGCCCGAAATCATGCCCAGCAGCTTACTTTCTTGTTTCGCGTTCCGTTCAATTTCAGCCTCTACATCGATGAAGTCCTTGAGATCGACGAAGACGTCCATCTCGTTGAGATCGACCTTGGCGTGGGTCTGCGGGATTTCTGCCTTTTCACCCCAGCCGGTGGCGTGGGCATTTGCCATTCGTTCAAAATAACGTTCCATCGGCTGCAGCAGGCCATTATCTTCGGCTCCGCATCGCACAACAAATTCGACTTTATCTCGGGGGGGAATTCCCTGACGGCTGCGGATTTCTCGGATGGCCCCCAGAACTGCCTGGAATTTAGCGAATTGTCCCTCGAGCTGTTTGTCTTGGCGTGCCCTCTCGACCGTCGGCCAGGGCGCTACGACAACGTGTTCACATGCCAAAGTCGGTTCGGATAGTCCGCGGACGGGTGCCACTCGATTGAGCAATCCCCAGACTTCTTCGGTCAGGAATGGGATCATCGGATGAAGCAGTCTCAGGAGCGAGTCGAGTACGTATGCGATCACGCGTTGCGCTGTGGGCCGTGTCGCGGGGTCCTCGAAGCGAGGTTTGGCCATTTCGGCGTAAAAACTACAGAATTCGTCCCAAGCGAAGTCGTAGAGCGTTCGGGCTGCGTCGGCATAGTGGTAGTGCTCGAGTCCTTCTGTTACCTGTTCGGTGACTGTGGCGAGGCGACTGAGGATCCAGCGATCTTCAAAGGCTAAATCACCATCACTCACCGGGGATGAGCCGTAACCATCAAGATTGATCAAGGTAAGGCGAGCAACATTCCAAAGTTTGTTGCAGAAGTTTCTCGCGAGTTCAAATCGCTCGCTCACGACGGCGCCGCGCAAGAGAACTTGATCCTCTTCCTTCCTTGCCCATTGGGTCGAAAACTCTTCTTGGCATTTTTTACATTGAACGCGCGGGAGCTCGCGATTCTTTTTGGTTTGATCCATCAGAGACTGGCAATGGGGGCATTCAAATTGTACGGGCATACGGACATCCTGAGTGTCCGTGGTCAGGTAGGCGATGCCAAATCGCAAAGCATCGGCGCCGAATTTTTCGATAACGTCCAGCGGGTCAACACCATTGCCTTTCGACTTCGACATGGTTTCGCCATATCCGTCGAGGATTTTGGGGTGAATAAAGACTTCGCGGAACGGAATCTCACCCATGTTATTCAGACCGGCCAATACCATCCGAGCCACCCAGAGCGTAATGATGTCACGACTGGTGATCAGCGTGCTGGTTGGATAGTAGTAATTCAGCTGCTCCGACGAAGTCGGCCATCCCAATGTCGAATGGGGCCAGAGTGCCGAGCTAAACCAAGTGTCGAGCACATCGTCCTCTTTCGTGAGCCCAGAGGATTCTAGCTGTTGTTCAATTTCGGGTTCATCGGCGGCGACGCAGACAAGTAGCGACAGTTGATTCTCGGCGGCCCCGGGACCAATGATGGCGGTCAGCTTGCCTTCGTAATCGCTGGCGATGGCTTGGGACTCTTGGGTGATATCGACCGTTTCCAAAAAGTCGAATGACTGCTTTGCCCAAACATTGGCATCATTTTCGGCAGTAAACGACCAGATTGGAATGCGATGGCCCCACCAGAGTTGTCGGCTGACGGGCCAGTCTCGCTTTTCGCTGAGCCAGTCGAGGTAGCCTTTACGATAGCGAGGTGGAAAAATCTGGACTCGATCGTCAGTGACCGCATCCATTGCCGACTGGGCCAATTGGTTCATTTTTACAAACCATTGGTCGGCCAAATAGGGTTCGATCGGTGTTTTGCTCCGATCGGAGTGAGCGAGATCGATCTGACGATCTTCGATTTCACCAAGCAAGCCTAACTCGTCCAGATCGGCGATCACTCGCTTGCGAGCTTTCTGGATTTTGTCGCCTTGGTAGGGCCCTGCGTTGGAGTTCAAAGTTCCTTCAGGATTGAGGATGTTGATCATGGGCAAATCCGCTCGCTTGCCAACTTCGTAGTCGTTAGCATCGTGAGCCGGCGTGATTTTCACGCAGCCACTCCCTAGATGAGGTTTGGCCCATTCATCGGTGATCAAGGGGATTTCTCGATTAACCAATGGCAACTGGAGCATACGTCCTGCGACTGCCATGTCTCGCAATTGGATCAGCTGCGGCAGCATCTCAACGCGCCGTTGTTGAACTTGTTCCAGCTCTGCCGCGATGCCTTCTTTATCTTTTCCCGGTGCCGTTAACAACCGTTCCTGGAGTTCTTTTTCCACCGCGTCCAGGGCGGCGGCTGGATCGGGATGAACGGCCACTGCAGTATCGCCCAACATTGTTTCCGGCCGTGTCGTGGCGATTGTTACGAATTCAGGTTCGCCGGGTTGCGGATTCAGAACCGGGTATTGGAAGTGCCAGAAATGTCCTTTGACCGTTTCATGGAATACTTCGTCGTCGCTGACGGCGGTCTGTAGAAACGTGTCCCAATTCACCAGTCGTTTGCCGCGATAGATGAGTCGTTTCTGGAATAGGTCGAAAAATGTTTGTCGAACGGCACGAGCGCAAGTCTCGTCAAGCGTGAATCGTGTTCGCTGCCAATCACAGCTACACCCCATTTGCTTTAACTGAGATAGGATCCGAGTTTCGTAGGCGTCTTTCCATTGCCAGATTCGTTCCACCAGTTGCTTGCGACCCAGATCATGCCGCGTTTTTCCTTCTTCCTCGAACAGTCTTCTTTCCACCACCGCTTGCGTGGCAATGCCAGCGTGGTCGGTGCCTGGCATCCAGAGTGCGTTAAAACCTCGCATTCGTTTATAGCGGATCAAAACGTCTTGCAGGGTGTTGTTGAGGGCGTGTCCCAGATGCAAAGCTCCCGTTACGTTCGGCGGTGGGATCACGATCGTAAACGGTTCACGTGTCGAATCGGGTTCACTGTGGAAGTAACCTTTTTGCTCCCACATCTCGGACAGCCGTTGCTGGGCTGTTTTGTAATCGAATCGTGTTGGCAGCGTTTCGGCCGAGAATTCTACGCTCATGAGTTTCTTTCATGCGACGGCGAGGCGACGCTGCGTCGGTCGCACTGCGCGGTGATATAGGGGGGGACTAGGAGGCTACCTGTTTGTCTTGCTGGGATTGCTGATTCGTTTCGTCCTTATACAGCTTGTATTCGAACGAGTCGACCAGAGCGCTCCAGCTTGCCTCGATAATGTTTTCGCTGACTCCGACCGTCCCCCAAACACTATCGTCGTCTCGACTTTCGATGAAGACGCGAATTCGGGCCGCGGTCCCTGCGTCGGTGTTGACGACGCGGACTTTGTAATCGACTAAGTGCATTGATTGAAGATTAGGAAACGCTCCGTTCAATGCTTTTCGCAAAGCCGCATCGAGAGCGTTAATTGGACCGTCACCTTCAGCGACTTCGTGCCTTAGTTCTTCACCCACATTCAATTTGATCGTGGCTTCCGTGCGAGGCGGCTCACCGGCATCACCAATCACTTCAATATGATACTTAATCCGACGAAAATGCGGATTAAACGTTTCGGCTGTTTTCTTGACTAGCAGATCAAAAGAAGCCTCAGCTGCTTCAAACTGGTAGCCTTCGTTTTCGAGCGTCACGACCCGGGCTAGAATCTTATCCATCAGATCGCGGTCGTGGTCCAATTGGTGTTTGGTCATCTTGGAAATGATATTGGATCGTCCCGACAATTCACTGACCAACACGCGGCGTTCATTTCCAACGGACTCCGGTGCGATGTGTTCATAGCTGGAGGCGTTGCGATTTACCGCATGCACATGCATGCCGCCCTTGTGAGCGAAGGCACTCGGGCCGACAAAAGCTTGGCCGCTGCGGAAATTTACGTTGGCTGTTTCGTAAACATATCGCGAGATTTCCGTCAAACGCTCGATCGCCTCTTTGCTGAGTATTCGGTAGCCTTTTTTCTTCACTGCTAAGTTAGCAATGACAGAAATTAAATCGGCGTTACCGCAACGTTCACCAAAACCGTTGATTGTTCCTTGAACCTGAACGGCCCCTGCGTCGATAGCTGCCAATGAATTGGCAACCGCCAAATCGCAATCGTTGTGGCAGTGGATCCCGATTGGGATCGAGACCGCCGCCGCTTTGCGCGTTAGCTCAGCAATCTCTTCCGGCATGCTGCCACCGTTGGTGTCGCACAAGACGATGGTCGAAGCGCCTGCCTCGGCAGCTGCTCGAATCGTTTTTTCGGCGTAGCTCGAATTGAGTTTCCAGCCATCAAAAAAGTGTTCGGCATCGTAGATTACCTCGCGCCCCGCATCGCACAGGTATTGAACGCTCTCGCCGATCATTGCCAGATTCTCTTCCAGCGTTACCCCCAAGACTTCGCGCA
Source organism: Pirellulaceae bacterium (assembly GCA_029243025.1). Classification (NCBI taxonomy): domain Bacteria; kingdom Pseudomonadati; phylum Planctomycetota; class Planctomycetia; order Pirellulales; family Pirellulaceae; species Pirellulaceae bacterium. The sequence goes on from JAQWSU010000021.1 coordinate 10,140, forward strand.
CGTGGAATTCAGAGGTCTTGCCGACCAGGGTGATGACGGGGGATTCGGCAGCGACCAATGCCTTCATGCCAGGGTCTTCAGCGGCTTGTTTGCCGCGGCGGCGGGTCATCCCAAACGCACATGCCTTGGCATGTGAGAGAGGTTTTTTGCGTAAATGTGTGAAGTATTCGACGTCTTTTTCGTTGGAGAGCGGATAGCCACCTTCGACAAAATCGATGCCGATTGAGTCCAGTCTTCGGGCGATCAAGAGTTTGTCATGAAGTGATAGGCTGATGCCTTCGCCCTGGGACCCGTCGCGAAGCGTGGTGTCGTAGATCTGTATGTGTCGCATCGGTTGAGTTCCTCCGACCTGTTTCGGGCCGTAACGACAAAGACAAAAAAAGCCCTGTGACCGTCTGGCCTCAGGGCTGATGATTCAAAACATCCAGTCAACGCCCTCAGGCCCGCGATGATTCGCGAATCGTGCCAATCCATGGAATGCCACTAGGAATAGGGGCAACCGGGTAGAATCGGGCGTCGATCGATAGAGTGGCCGTGTACAGCATGACTCGGATAAATAAGGGCTATTCTCGCTTGATTTGTAAGAATAGGCGGTTGAAGACGTTGTGTCAATTGTGACGCTTCGGAGCTGTGAGGGCTGTTGCAGCGAAATTGTCTCCGATCGCCTACCATTCCCCCTGCGATCCCCACCGAGTTAAATAACGAGCATCTCGGCCCGTGGGAGTTTCGAGATTGGCAGGAGCTCGATTTCGCTGCTTATCGTTCCTCAGTCACGTCAAAGAGAATCAATGAAACAAGACCGGATCTACGCCAGTCCCCGAGAAGAAGTCGAGCCGTTTGTCTTCGATCGGCAGGTTGTGCGCGTGTTTGATGACATGATCGAACGATCCGTGCCCCATTATCGCGAAGTGGTTCTGGAGATCATTGAGCTGGCAGTCGATGCTTTTCAGCCAGAAACCCACTTATATGACTTGGGCTGTTCGTTAGGAGCCGTTTTGATTCCCGTGGCGTCGCGGTTGGCCTCCCAGGCCGGTACGATCTGTGGAGTCGATCAATCAAGCGCCATGCTGGAGGAGCTTTCGCGACGTGGGGATGGTTTGCCGATCAAATTGCTCTGTGATGATCTGAGCCAAATGAGCTTTCAGCCGGCGTCAGTGGTGATTTTAAATCTGACCTTACAGTTTGTCCCCGTAAAAGCTCGTCACGTCTTGTTGGCACGCATTTATGATGCGATGGTCAATGGGGGCGTGTTACTGTTGACCGAAAAAATCGCGGCACCGAATCCAGCACTCGACCAGCTTTATCGTGAGCGACATCACGCATTTAAACGTTCTCAAGGCTATTCAGATCTGGAGATCCATCAGAAACGGCAGTCGCTTGAGGACGTGCTGGTGACAGAAAGTAAGGAAGTGCATTTACGGCGTCTTGCCGATGTTGGATTTTCCTCCGTCGATATTTGGCATCAACGTTATAACTTCGCGTCGTTTTACGCTTGCAAATGAATCGCATCGATCTCTTATCGTCGTTGTTTTCGACCATGCCCGATCTGGAACTGGCAGACGTGCTGGATCTGCGTGCGTTGGAAGCAGAAGTCAGGCTGGAGCTGCCTCGAGGGATCGGGGCAGAGCTGATGACGGCTTTGGGCGAGCTACCTCGCTTGAGCGTAGTCGATTGTGATTGTCGCGACGTCGTCAGGGCCCAACTGTCGAAGCCGCTGAGTGAGCTTGAGCGAAAGCAACTTGTCGACTCACTCATGCAGTTCGCACCCTGGCGGAAAGGCCCATTCCAGATTGGCGATGTTTTGATCGATGCCGAGTGGCGATCAGATTGGAAATGGGACCGCGTCGTGACGCATCTGCCGACTTTGACCAATCAACGTGTGCTTGACGTTGGTTGTGGAAACGGATACTACCTGTATCGACTCGCCGCGCAGTGCCCGCAAGTGGTGGCGGGTATCGATCCTTACGCTCGTTACTTATTTCAATTTGTCGCCTTGCAGCAGTACATGCAGATCGAAAATATCCGCTTTCTACCCGTTTCGCTGGATCGGCTCCCCGACTTGAAGCAGTACTTTGATGTCTTGCTTTGCATGGGGGTGCTCTATCATCAACGTTCCCCCCTGGATTTTCTGGCCCAATTGGCTGGCTATTTGCGGCCGGGCGGGAGCCTAGTGATTGAGACGTTGACGATTCCCGGAGACGATTCGATCGCCCTTTTTCCAGCTTCCCGCTACGCGAAAATGCGAAACTGCTTTTTCCTGCCAACTTCGAATTGTCTCCAAGGTTGGTTGTCGCGTGCTGGATTTTCCGACTTGCGGGTCGTCGATGAGATGGTCACGACGGTCGCGGAGCAGCGGTCTACAACCTGGATGCAATTTGATTCGCTATCAGACTTTCTTGATCCGAGCGATGCGGCTCGCACCCTGGAGGGCCATCCGGCGCCCCAACGAACCATTGTCGTCGCGACACGATAGCGAACAGGTCAGGCTTTCTCGGTCTCGTATTCTTCTTCGTCATAGGCGTCGCCCTCGTCGTACTCGTCGTCGCCCTCGTCGTCACCTTCTGGCTCGTCGTCGCCTTCTTCGTCGGCAGCGGCCTCTTCATCGTACTCGTATTCCTCGACTTCATAATCTTCGTCTTCGTATTCGTCGACGAGATCCTCTTCTTCTTCTTCTTCTTCTTCTTGGCTCGTCACGTCGTTCGGCACGGATTCATTGTCGGCTGGCTGGTTTGCCAGTTTGGCTTTGACGGAAGGACGTCTGATCTTTCGACTCGTTTCTTCTTCATGCTCCGTTTGCTCTTCTTCTTCGTCCTCGGAGCAATCGCTAGCTGCGTCGGTTGGCGTGGACGATTCGTCCCAGGTTTGGGAGGGGACGATTTTGTTTGAGCGTTTTTTCTTAAGTGCTGTCGGCTCTTCCTCCTCGACGGCTTCAGCCGACTCTCCCCCTTGGAGTTGTTGCCAATCGCTCAGTGACATCACGACCTCGCGTGCTTGTGAGCCGTTGTAGGGGCCGACAATTCCATCTTCGGCCATGAAGTCAATCAGTCGCGCGGCGCGACCGTAACCGATGCCCAGGCAGCGTTGTAAGAGGGAGACGGAGCCTCGGCCTTCGCGGATGACGATGTCGACGGCACTTTCGTAGAGGTCATCTCGTTTTTTGAGTTCACCGCCGACCGCTTGATCGGGTTCGTCAACTTTCATTTGAACAAGTTCTTTGACAAAGTTTTGCTCACCCGTGCTGACGCATTCCACAACCGAATTGATTTCGTCATCCGTCAAGAACGTACCTTGCCCACGCAACAGAGCGCTGGTTCCTGGCCAGAGGAACAGCATATCGCCATTTCCGAGCAGTTTGTCGGCGCCCATTTCGTCCAAGACGACTCGACTGTCAGTTCGACTAGCGACTTGGAAAGCGATGCGAGCGGGTAGATTGGATTTGATCAGGCCGGTGATGACGTCAACCGTTGGTTTTTGAGTGGCCAGGATCAAGTGAATTCCGACGGCCCGGCTTTTTTGAGCCAAGCGAATGATGTGTTGTTCGACCTCTTTACCGGATGTCATCATCAAGTCTGCCATTTCGTCGGCGACGATGACGATGTAGGGCAAGTGCAGCGGGATTGCCTCTCGTTCCTCATCTGACAATTCCAGCCGTTCCATTAATTCTTCTTCGCCCAACTGGTTGTAGCCGCTGATATGTCGGACTCCGGCGCGAGCAAGCAGTTCGTAACGTTCCTCCATTTTGTCGACGGCCCAGGCCAGAATGGCTTCGGCTTTGCGCATGTCTGTCACTACTGGATGCATCAGGTGCGGCAAAGTTCGATAGCCGCTTAGTTCGACCATTTTGGGGTCAATCATTAGCATCCGGACTTCGTCGGGGCGACGGGTCATCAGAATCGAGGAAATGATCGCGTTCAAACAGACACTTTTTCCGGTACCCGTTCTCCCCGCGATCAGCAGATGAGGGAGGGTAGAAAGGTCAACCGTCAGAGGGTTCCCAGACACGTCTTTGCCAAGGAATAATGGGATCCGCATTTTTTTAATGCGACCGTTTGATTCTTCCATCACCTCACGCAGTCGCACGACCTGACGTTGTTCGTTGGGTACTTCGATGCCCACGGTGTTTTTGCCTGGAATCGGCGCGACGATCCGAACACTGGGAACACGCAAGGCGATGGCCAAGTCGTCCGCCAGGCCAGTGATTCTTGAGAGTCGCAGTCCGGCTTCGAGTTCGATTTCGTATTGAGCAATGACGGGGCCCGTTTCGATCTCGACTACCTTGACTTGGAAACCGAAGTCTTTGAAGGTTTTTTCCAGGATGCGCGCTTTTCGCCGAACTTCTTTTTCTTGTTGGTCGAACGAGAAGTCTTCACCTTCAATTAACAGGTCGATGTCGGGCAGTTGATATTCTCTTGTATCCTCCTGCAGGCTCGCTTCGTTGAGTTGTTCTATCACTTCCTCGCGAGCATCTTTCTCGGGAACCTTTCGGACACGTAGGGCGGGAGTCGCCTTCCCCATCAATTTGCGAAGTCCGGAAGCAGCAGAGGAGGGCGCTGGAGCGGGTTCTTCCTCTTCGAATTCGTCTTCCTCACCCTCTTCTTCGTATTCGTCTTGATCTGCTTCGAGCTCGGCTTCTTCTTCTTCTTCTTCTTCTTCGTAATCATCCGTCGCAGCTTGGTCCTCCTCCCAGTCTTCGTCGCAATCCTCTTGCTCGGCTTCGACTCGTTTACCGCCGATTCGAACCGCTAACGTTTGCACGTCATTATCAACATCATTCTCGATGGTTCTCTTCTTCGACTTGACTTGACGACCGCGAGAACGATCGAGGGCAGCTCTTCCGACTTGCCAGCCCATCTGGAACAGCACATAGTCAGTCCACAGGATCAGACCGAATAGCGTGATGCTGAAGGCCAGAATCAAACCTCCCACGGTGGCAAAGTGCGTGGTTAAAACCGCATTGCCAATTGCTCCCACGTAGCCTCCCGGACCGATCATTGGGCCGGTCCAAGTCGCCGGTCCGATAATTGAGATCATGGTGGTCAAACCAATCAGTGTGAGAAACCAACCAATGATACGGACGACGGGTGCCGATATTTGTCGTCGGCAGAGCAGGTATCCGACTAGCGTCGCCAAGGAAAGGACGAGGAAGTAGGCACCCCAGCCAAAGGATCGCAAGAGCAGATCTGCTGCTAAAGCACCTGACTGACCGCAGAGATTCGAAAGGGATTCTGGAGCCGGATAGACCAGCGCGTCTGGCTGATAAATCCGATTAAGCGGAAACACAGGAACCTGAATGGGATCCGTTGAGTGATAGCTGGCCAGCGACAATCCCAAGAAAATCGTGACCGCGAGTAGGGCCAAAGCAGACAGGTCGAGTTGTCGGTCTCTATCTTCGAACATGAACGCGCTCTTACCTCATGTCAATTCGGCACAATCGCCCTCGTGGCGACTCGTGTTGCCCGCGCGTCCATGCAGCAACGGCTCCTATTCCCTCGTTCCTATCGTTTCGGCATGCGAGGGTAAGGGGCATGAGAGATGAGCTGCGCCGTCGCAAGACTTTGCCCAACTGTCAATGTTCGAAACGCGGTTGTCAGAGTCATGATCGACAAAGTTTGTCATTTGACAGCACGGAACGACGAAAAGAACCGATCGTATCGGCTGGTCGGATCACGGATTACCGTTTGTTGGGACGGGCGGAGAAATTCCGCACAGGAATGAACTGAGGGGAAGTTTGGTGATTCCCATCGCGTCGCTGCAAGATGGCCAGCAGTTCCCCCGTTTCGTTCACTGCAGCCAGTTGCGGCGATTCAAAGCCTTGATAGCTCACGGCTCGGCCCGTTTGTAAGAGAATCTGGTCGGCCGGGTTGATCAGAATCTGGGGGAGTTCGCTGACGGCCTCGACCGGAGGAATAAGCTGATCCGGCAGACTCTCCCGCGTGATCTGCTCCAGTGGGATGGCTTTTGAGAGCTCAAAATGTCCGATTGCCGTTCGGGTTAAAGCCGACATGACCGCCCCCGTTGCCACGGCAGCAGCCAGGTCCCGACCCAATGATCGAACATAGGTGCCGCTGCCACACCCGATGACCAACGTCAATTCAGGGTAGCAGTAGGATTCAATTTCAAGGTGATCGATGCGAATGGGACGGGCGTTGAGCGTGAACTGTTCCCCCTCACGAGCTCGTTGATAGGCCCGTTTTCCTTTGACTTTCAGCGCTGAATAAGCCGGTGGCCGCTGTAGGATTTGGCCGACAAATTGGGGGATAGCGGCGGCGAGTTCGGTTGGTGATGGAATGGACACTCCGTCCAGCTCATTAACCGTGCCCAAAATGTCTTCCGTATCGCTTGTTCGTCCGAGCAAAAAGGTGCCCCGATAAGCCTTGGGCATGCGTTGGATGAATTCGGTGAGTCGAGTTGCGGGACCGATGGTCACCATTAAAACGCCATTGGCCAAAGGGTCAAGAGTTCCCGCGTGTCCGACTTTGAGCGGTTTGACAATTCGCTGTACGTGATTCACGACGTCGCGCGACGTCAGGCCTTTCGGTTTGTTGACGTTCAGCAGGCCAAACACAGTATATTTCGTCAGTGGGTGGGGAGGATCGAAATGGCGATTGAGGCTCTCTCGTGCCACTTAATGATCCTAACCTGATCCGCGAACAAAGGGAACCGGTTGAAGTTTTCGCCGAGGTGGCCGTCGAAAGATAGTCGTGGAAAGGTGGCCGTGCCGGCGCAAAAAGCGACCCACGCCGACCAGAGATCGGCGTGGGTGGGGCAAGGGCTTAGGAAGACCCGCTCGAAGCAAAGTCCTCCTATCCACTATGCTGTCAGAAATAGCGATCTTGGCAAGCGAATGGCTAAGTGGCTAAATACGTTTCTCAAATTCAGTCACCCACCTCACCCCATTGAGGGTTTTCGAACTTACCATTGAGTCGGGTGGATCAGTCGGGTGGATCAGTCGAGTGCTACGGTGACGGTCTTCGTTTCGAGGTAGGCGTCGAGCCCTCGAGCACCGAGTTCACGTCCTTTGCCAGACATCTTGAAGCCGCCGAAGGGAGCCGCCGCGTCAAACACGTCATAGCAATTCACCCAAACGGTGCCTGCTCGCAGGGCGGCTGCCATTCGATGAGCTCTGCCAATATCTCTCGTCCAGACTGCTGCAGCCAGTCCATAGAACGTGTTGTTACCCCGTTCAATGACCTCGTCCAGATCGCTGAATTTCAGGATCGACATGACGGGTCCAAAGATTTCCTCACGCGCGATTCCCATTTCGTCCGAGACGCCTGTAAAGATGGTGGGTTCAACAAAGTAGCCATGATCCCCATGGCGTTGCCCGCCCACTCGACATTCGGCTCCTTCCGATTTTCCTTGTTCGATGAATCGCATGATTTTGTCGAACTGTTGTTGGTCGACTTGTGGCCCCTGTTCTGTCTCGGGATTGAGCGGATTGCCCAGCTTTCGATCTTGATTGAAACGGCACAACCGTTCGACAAATTCATCATGAATTTCGTCTTGGACGAAGACTCTGCTTCCGGCACAACAGCATTGGCCCTGGTTGAAAAACAGTCCGAAATGGGCACCGGCGACAGCCGCGTCGAGATCCGCGTCGGCGAAGACAATGTTGGGACTTTTCCCGCCGAGTTCGAACGTCAATCGTTTCAGCCCATCGGCGGCGTCTCGCATGATCGTTTGGGCTGTGAGGTGTTCGCCTGTGAAAGCTATTTTGTCAACGTCAGGATGTTTGACGAGAGAGGCTCCTGCCGTCGGGCCATAACCGGGGACGACGTTGATGACTCCATCAGGAAAGCCGGCCTTTTGTGCCAAGCGTGCCATTCGCAAGCAGGTAAGCGGTGTTTGTTCGGCCGGCTTCATCACGATCGTGCAACCGGCCGCTAGCGCCGGTCCCCATTTCCAAGCCACCATCAACATTGGAAAGTTCCAGGGGATAATTTGGCCAACCACACCGACCGGTTCTTGACGTGTGTAAGTAAAATAATCGCCGCGAACGGGAATCGTTTCACCTTCAATTTTGTCCGCAAAACCTGCGTAATATCGCAAGCAATCGATGGATAGTGGTAGGTCGGCGGCGCGCGAATCGCGGATTGGTTTGCCGTTGTCGAGTGTTTCCAGGGCCGCAAGTTCTTCGGACTCAGCTTCGAGCAGGTCACAGAGTCGATGCATTAACGCGCCTCGGTCCCGCGCGTCCATACGACTCCACTCGCTGTCTTCGAATGCTTGGCGTGCGGCTTTGACTGCGGCGTCAATGTCGTCGGCATCCCCTTCGGCCACATCGGCGATTCGTTCTTCGTTGGCTGGGTTGATGGTGGCAAACGTTTTTCCGCTTTGAGCGGGAAGCCAATTGCCGCCGATAAAACACCCTGTCTGGCGGATCTGTGGTGGTTTCACGGCGAGAGAGGCGGTGGCCATGGTACGGATCTCCTTGATCACTGAGGGGGAGTGAATCAAAACCTGCAACGGTGATGTCCTTGAGCCAGGCAGCCAATGAATTACAACTTGCTACCATTCTTCCGGGCATCTCCATAACGATACCGGGTTTGAATTGTATCGGACAGCGGTCAAGCGGAGTATACTCATGGCACAATTATCGTGCCGCGGTTGAATTTAACCGCGATCGGGGATGTCGGGCCCAGTCCGCCTGCAGCAAGGGCCTAATGATTGTGATCTTCTTAAATCGTTCGTGTGACTCATGAAACTCGTTACCAAGTTACTGGTCGTCGTTTCCTTACCGGCCGTCTTGATTTGGCAGGTGGGTTACTATGCGATGAACGTGAGTAAGCGAACGTTGCGAGTGGCGATCGAAAGGCAGTCGGACTCACAAGCCGAGTCGCTGATGGATGAAATTGACCGAGTCGTGTTAACACATCTCGCAAATTGGCAAGCCTATGCCAACGGTCAGGTGGTGCAAAACACTCTCAAGCTATCCAATTCATCCTTTGCTCAGCTTCCGGATATGAATTTCTACATTGATGAGCAAGAAAAATCGTGGATACATGCCACGGACAACGAGCCGACTGATCTAATGATTGAGTTGGCGAGTAACGCTCTTTCTCTCGATTTAATCGCTTGGCTTGCCAAGCTTGGTTCGGTTCAGGGTCGTCCGGTCTATGGGGAAGTCTTTGTTACAAACGCTTTCGGTGTAAACGCGGCTCAGTCGAGTCAGACGACGGACTTTCTCCAGAGTGACGAGAGTTGGTGGGCGAAGGCTAAGTTGGATGGCATATTCATTGGTGATGTGGAGAGAGATGAAAGCTCTGGGGTGGAAGCGATCGACCTTTGCATTGCTGTCCATGATGAAAACGACGAATTCCTTGGTGTGCTCAAGGCCGTATTGGATATTGCTGAGATTCGAGAATTGGTTGACGAACGGGCTCAGGAATCGAAGACGACAATCGTTCTGTTGGACCGTCAAAAACGTGTGTTGTGCGAATCTTTGAGCGGTTTAGGGTCGGAAGATGATTTTGCCGGAACTGAATTGCAGCCCGATAATTTAAAGGGCTTAATGACGATTGACGAACGGTATCAAAATAAAGATCTCGAGGAGCTTTTTAGCACGACTGAGCAAACTTACGATTCGGTCAAGGAGCGGCCCCTTTTGCTCGCTTACGCCGAATCTACGGCGCGTGGTGGAATGCCTTCATTGCCGTTCGGTATTATCGTCGAGCGAGATGCTTACGAAGTTTTGAAACCCGTGGAGGACTTGGAAAATCAGATCCTCCTGATTGCCATTGGTGCCTCGTTAGCCGCCCTCATGTTTAGTGGCGCGATTGCGCTCTCGCTCTCTCGTCGAATCAAACAATTGGTTAACGCGACGGAAGCTGTTTCGGAAGGGGATTTGAGCAGTGAAGTGGTCGTGCCAGGAAATGATGAACTTTCTGGATTGGGACGTTCTTTCAACGCGATGAAGAGTGATATCAAGCGGTATGCCAACTCACTGGAAACTACGAATCACGAGTTGGCGGTGGCCCGAGATGCCGCGGAGGCTGCCAATCAGGCGAAAAGTGATTTTCTCGCCAATATGAGCCACGAGATTCGCACGCCGATGAACGCCGTGATTGGTATGACCGAGTTGGTTCTTGATTCTAAGCTGACAGCACAGCAGCGTGAATACTTAGCCATTGTGTTGGAATCCGGTGAGTCCTTGCTCACGATCATCAATGAGATTCTTGACTTTTCCAAGATTGAAGCAGGTCGACTTGAAATCGAGCAGGCACCGTTTGAAATCCACGAACTGTTGGGTGATACACTCAAGTCTCTCGCATTTCGAGCCCACTCGAAGTCTCTCGAATTGGTCTGTCAAATTGACGAGAACGTACCAGATGTGCTGCTGGGGGATGCGGTGAGGTTGCGTCAGATTCTGACTAATTTGATCGGAAACGCGATCAAGTTTACTGAGCAAGGTGAAGTGCTTGTTGATGTGAGGCAACTGAAGCGAACGAATGATGATGCTTCTGTCGAATTCCGTGTGACGGATACTGGGATCGGCATTCCGGATGAAAAGCAGGCTGATGTTTTCGAGGCCTTCAATCAGGCTGACCCTTCCACCACTCGACGGTTTGGTGGCACCGGACTTGGCTTGGCGATCTCCTACCGTCTCGTCGAATTAATGGGAGGAGAATTGCAGGTCAAAAGTAGTGAAGGGAAGGGCAGTACTTTTGCCTTCGCAATTCAGTTGAAGTTCGATCGTCGAAAACAGCAAAGAAACTCACAGATCGAATTTCGAGATGTGAAAGGGTTGTTGGTCGATGATCACAAAATGAATCGACAGATTCTTGAGCGGATCTTGGAACGGTGGGGTATGGAAGTCCACAGCGCGAAAACGGCGGAAGATGCGCTACAGCTGCTCCGGGAACATCACCAGCAAAACAAGCCGTTTCAGATCGTCATCACCGATATGAATATGCCAGATGTTGATGGCGTCGAATTGTGTGAACGCATTCGTCACGTCTATGATGATCTTGTGATTGTCGTTTTGGCTTCCAGTGATCGAACATTCAAGACAAAAAGACTGAAACAGCTCAACGTGCAAGGGCGGTTGCTAAAACCGGTTAAGCAATCGGAATTGCGATCCACCGTAGCCATCGCAATCAATTCGCAAATGCCGGATTCGGAAGGCATTGCACCCGAATCCGAATTGCTGGCACCCTCAAACATTCTGTTGGCCGAAGATGGACTTGCCAATCAAAAACTGGCAGTCGGATTGTTGACCAAGTGGGGGCACCAAGTCACCGTGGCCAATAATGGGCGAGAGGCGGTGGAAAAACACGCTAGCGGCGAATTCGATGTCGTTTTGATGGACGTCCAAATGCCTGAAATGGATGGATTAGAAGCAACTCGTACGATTCGTTTGGCGGAAGCGACGTTCTCGAAGCAGACACCGATTATCGCCTTAACGGCAAGGGCGATGAAAGGCGATCGGGAAAAATGTCTGGAGGCAGGCATGGACGCGTATGTTTCCAAGCCAATTCACAAACAGGAACTGAACGAAGCCATGGCGGCTGCGATGAAGAAAAGGACTGGAGAGACAAGTTGGGAGGCACCCGAATCGCTGCTGCGAACCCCAGCAGAAGATTTTCCAAATTGGGATCCGACCGTTGAAGACATCGGGTCCAATCGGAAATTGATGTTAGAGGTCATCGAACTCTTTGAACAAGAATGTCCGCAGTTGATGCAGCAACTAGAACTCGCAATCGCAACAGACGATGCTCAGACGATTCGCCGCGTGGGGCATACACTCAAAAGTATGTTGCGAACGTTGGGGATGCCAGAGTTGCAGACTTGGGCTGCGCGTGTTGAGGAGGCGGGTGATCAGGGACGTGCTCAAGACGCGGCCTATTTGGCTGTCGGATTGAAGCACAAACTGGACGAGCTATTCGAGCAGATCGATGAGTTCAAAAATCATCGGTCGTCCTAAATCGGTCGTCCTAAACCTCCCATTTGCTTTGGTCAGGGAGGTGTGTTGGCCTGACGAGCTTGCAATCGAAATCGCATTTCCAAATCATTCAAGGACGGGTTCTCTGGCTGAAGCTGGCGAAGTGCGCCCAGGCTTTTGATGGCCTGGTTCCATTGGCCGAGTCGTTCGTAGAGTAGCGTTAACGCCATGCGGAAGTCGAAATTCTCCGCGTCTAATTCGCATGCTTGTTCCAGCTCAATCGCGGCCTCACTCATTTTTCCGTTGAGATACAAAGACAATCCGTAGCGGTAGTGAACATTTGCTAAGTCTGGAGCCATTTCCGCATCACGTCGCAATAATTCTAGCTCCTCGAGACGAAGTTTTGTCGCACCGCCGCGATCTCCCATTTGTTCCAAAAGAGATGCGAGATTGCTGCGGGGGCCGGATACATTAGGTTGGACATGAATCGCAGCTCGATAATAATCGATCGCCTCTTGGGGGCGGTTCATCCGTTCCGAAAGTATCCCCAAGGCCATTTGGGCGCCCGCTTGATCAGAATTGAGTTGCAGGCCTTCTTGGTATTCATCGAGAGCCAGTTGAAAGGCACGCTGGTCTTCGTTTGTTAGCTGTGAAATCGGCACACCGGCAAGCACGCGCGCTGCCTCGGTGCGAACTAGTCTCGCCGGATCCTGAAGCAGCGGTGTAAGTCGATTGATCAGCTCTCGCGGTGGTTGTGTTTCGAGATAGAGAATTGCTGCGGCACGCAGCTGAGGGTCTTTGTCTCGGAGGGCACGATAAGCGATTTTGATTGCATCTTGGCTGTTGTAACGTTGAAGTTCTAGCAACGCACTGGCTCTTGCAATGGCTGGGTAATCGCGTTCCTTGGCAACTTCCAGCAATTTGGGGATCGCGTCGGTTTGGCCATTCCAACTCGCTGCGATTCCGGCGGCGTAGTGTGGACGTTCTTTCTTGCCCCACCATTTTTCAAACCATTCGGCAGACCAACGATTGACGCGATCAATCTCTGCTGCAACTTCCTCGTCGCCTTCACGAGCAGCAGCCAGCCATTGCGAATAGTGTTGCAGTTTCTCGCGTTTTTCGGGCGCGATACGCTTCGGGTCCAAGTGGCAACCCGTGCATGCGTTTGGCGTGTTCAACTCTACCGAAAGGTCCGGACGTGGGGCTCGTAGACTATGGTCACGACGTAAGTCGATGTCCATATAGGGAGTCTCTGGCATGTGGCATTCCACACACTCCGCACCCGTGGAACCCACTGGGTGAAAGTGATGGCCGCTCGTGTCGTATTTGGCAGGTGTATGGGTGTGGCATGAAACGCAAAGTTGGTTGCCTTCTGCTTTGAGGCGAGTCGTATGAGGGTCGTGGCAATCGGTGCAACGGATGCCTTTGTGGTACATCTTGCTCTGGATGAACGAGCCGTAAACATAAACCTCATCTAAAATCTGACCGTCCGCGTGGTAGACGTTGGGCCGAATTAGCTCGTTGTGAAAGCAGTCGTAGTAGTTGTCGAAGCCCTGATTTGAATGGACAACGCGACGTCTGGAATGACAAGGAGCGCAGGTTTCAATTTGTGCTTTCGAATCCGTGCCTTTGAGTTTTTTGAGTCCGTATCCTAATTTCCGATCCCAAAAGGGTGATTTTGCTTTTGCCAGTTGAACGTGTAGGCTGCCCGGGCCATGGCACGCTTCACAACTAACGTCGATCTCTGAAAAGGTCGTATGATAGGTGCGGGTTGGCACATCATAGTTTTTCTTCAAATTCGTTGAATGGCATTCCGCACACATGTGGTTCCAATTTTGAGCCGCGTTTGTCCAATGAAGTGGGTCATCTGGTGACAGTTTCTCTTTTACATCGGGCGGCGAAAGATAAAACCATTCTTGTTGGTCGCAGTCCCAAGAAATGCGAAGGACTTGCAAACGCGAGACTTCATGCGCGGGCATCTCTTTGGGTCGGTCAAATTCGACCATGTATTGTTGAAGCGGTCGCACGCCAAATACGTATTTGACGTGAAAGTCCATCATGGAGCCGTCCGGGCCTTCGGTGTGTACCATGTAGCGATCGCCATCACGATACATGCGAGAGACAATTCCATAATGTTCGATTTCAGCATTGTCAAAATCGCCCAGTACCGTTTCCGGCGTGGCAAGATCCATGGCCAAATCGTGGTCGGAGCCTTCCCACTGCTTCATCTCCGTCGCATGGCACTCCGCACACGTATTTCGACCCACATAGCTGGGGGTGGAATCCGCCGGTAATCCGACCCACCAATCGGCGGCCAGGTAGCTCGCTGCCAGCAAGGGGAAGCTGAAAAAAGCCAACCATAAAAGGATTTTTTTGCGTCTTGGCGAGGAAGACGAGTTCGAAGGCGTTGGCTGCTTGTGTCGTTTGCCCATCAAGAATTCAGCTTAAGAAGGGGAGCATCGGGGTGAGTCGTTGGACGTGTCCTCGGCTTCCATTATACCGCTTTACCTTGTGCGGGCCCATGAAGGGAGTTGCGGAACGACTCAGGGGCAGTCCAAGCGGGATGTGTCAGCCGTTTTGGGTGGAATGGAGTCGCACCTGTTGACTCGCGACAGCGGCCAGAAAGTGACGGTTTGTCAGCAACAGACCCGGCAAATAGAGCACTTGCTCGAGAGTCAGCCAATGAAGCGATTCAACCTCGGCGGGATTCGGAATGAAGGGACTTTGGGGTTGCAGGTTGACTTGCCACCAGCCAAGCCGCGTCCCGCTCGGTGTTTCACATTGCCAAATACGGTGCAGAATTTGAACCGAAGCCGAAAGTTCTTCGTCCATTTCTCGAATCAAGGCGATTGTTTCGGTTTCCCCGACTTCCACACCGCCACCGGGAAAGCAATAGGCACCCGGTGCACGTACCCGTTGTGAACGCCGAATTACGAGGAAACGGTCGTCACGGTAAAAGACGCCGACCACGCCTCGACGTGCTGGCTCGGTTTGAGCGGTTGATTGGCACATAAACGTGACATTTCGTCGGGGAGAATCAGGAAGAACGGGCGTATTGTATGCTCTTTGCTGCACGCTGGCGACGCGACGCGCCTGTTGTTTTTCTGTCACGTGCCCCATGGTGATTCGAGGATAAAACGTTGCGTCTGGGCAACCGGACACACTCACGGCCGCTTTTCAGGGGGGCATAAGCCGCTAAAATAAGCCGCAAAAGCATCTGTCGAATGTAAAGTTGGAAACTCGCTGCAGCAAGCGAGCTTGGCAAGTAGGCCTGCATGTCATCTGATCGAGAATCGTCGCCAGACCATTACCTGTCGAAATTCGGCTTGATTGATTTTCGGCCGGGCCAGAGGGATGTGATTGAGACAGTCTTGAACGGAGACGATTGTCTCTGCATCATGCCCACCGGAGGCGGCAAGAGTCTTTGTTATCAGTTGCCGACGCTGATGCGGGACGGTGTCACGCTGGTGGTTTCACCACTGATCGCTTTGATGAAGGATCAGGTTGATTCACTTTCGCGGCGAGGAATTGGCTGCAATTACCTGAACAGCACGCTGACGCCGGCTGAACAGGCGGATTGCCTCGGCAGACTTACCGACGGGGAATATTCCTTGCTATATGTGGCGCCGGAGCGTTTTCGCAGCCCACGCTTCTTAGAAGCCATCGGCCGCACGCGAGTGCAATTATTGGCTGTCGATGAAGCGCATTGCATTAGTGAATGGGGGCACGATTTTCGCCATGATTATGCGCGTTTGGGTGAGTTTCGAGAGCAATTAGGTAACCCTCAGACGATTGCTCTGACCGCAACAGCAACCGATGAGGTCAGACGGGATGTTGCGAAACAGCTGAATCTGAATGACGCAAAGACATTCATTGCCGGTTTTGCCCGTCCCAATCTTCACTATCAAGTGCAGGCCCATTCCGGGCATCGGGACAAACGAGAGGCGTTGCGTGCATTTATCGACGAAACGCCCGGATCAGGGATTGTCTACGCGGCCACTCGGAAGGCATGTGACGAACTTGGTAGTGCCATGGCAGATTGGCAGAAGCGTGAAGTGGTGGTTTACCATGGAGGATTGTCAGGAGACGAACGTCGGTCTGTTCAGGAGGACTTCATGCAGGCGGAGGATGCGATCGTTGTCGCAACCAATGCTTTCGGGATGGGGATCGATAAATCAAATGTGAGGTTTGTTGCTCACTATAATATGCCGGGTAGTTTGGAAGCCTATTATCAGGAAGCGGGAAGGGCAGGCCGTGACGGCCACGATTCAAAATGCGTTCTGTTTTACTCGCCCTCCGATCGTTACATCCAAGAATTCTTCATCGAGAGTGCTTTTCCTCATCGTGAGACGATCGGACAAGTTTACGACTATCTTCGGATAAGAGACGAAAACCCGATTGAAGTTACCCAGGAGGAAATACGCAACACGATTGAGTCTTCCATTAGCAACGAAGGAGTCGGGACATGTGAACGTCTGCTGGAAAAATGTGGTGTGCTCGAACGACTTGAACCGCATCGCAAGATGGCGATGGTGCGAATTGATTCTGACGTTCCATCGCTTTGTGACTTCCTGTCACCGAAAGCTCAGACTCAGCGGACTGTTGCACGAGTGATCGAAAAACGAATCGGTGCGAGGAGATACGAGCTGGTTTACGTCTATCCCCATGAGATCGCAGAGGCTGCAGCGATGGCTCCGGCTGCAGTGAATCGAGCGATTCGTGAACTCAATCGATTGGAAGCATTCACTTACATTCCACCTTTTCGCGGTCGCGCACTCCGCATGATTCGCAAAGATCAGCGATTTGAAGAACTGGAGTTGGATTTTGCCGATTTGGAAAAACGTCGCCAGGCAAATCTAGACAAACTCCAGCAGGTGGTTCAGTTCTCAACTTCACATCGTTGTCGGCAAGAAATCCTGTTGAATTATTTTGGCGAAACCAATTCGGCGGATTGCGGTCATTGTGACAATTGCCATTCGCGGGGACCACTTGACGAAGCAGGTGAGCAGCAGCCGGTGGATGAGCGAATCCAGACGGTGATTGCCAAGTTGTTGAGCGGTGTTGCTCGCACGCGTGGACGCTTCGGAAAACAGATGGTAATTGGGATGCTGTGCGGGTCTCGATCGGCGAAGGTGCTGAAGTGGAAGCTTGATTCACTCAGTACGTTTGGCGTGCTGCGACAATTTACCCAACCCGAGGTAGGGGAGTTACTTGACGTGGCCATCGCCGCCGGATTGATTGAACAGCCGGAAATCGATCGATTTCGCCCGATTATCAAGCTCACGGACCGAGGTGTCGAAGTGATGAAGGGCCGGCTACCCCTAATCAATTTACGTCTTCCACGTTCGCTCCAGCTCAAAATCTGCGGCAGTTTGCCAGCTCAATCGGCAAATTCCGCACGAAAGAATCGATCGGAGCCAGAGCCGGTCATCACACCCGCTGAATTACCGAACAATGGTCCTGTTCCGGTCCCTGCAGTTCGAATCGATCAGGCCGATTCGCTGCCAACTCCCAAGCGTCCAGCACAAGGTGCTATGATTTCCTCAGGTGCACAAGACGATTTGAGCAGTGATCCCGAATACTGCCTGACGTGGCGATTATTGGCAGTTGACGGCTATTCGTTGGAACAATGTGCGGCAATTCGCCGTTTGAGTGAGGAGCAAATCCTGGATCATGCCCTCAGGGCGGTTGAAGAGGGACGGCCAATTCCGCTGAAAAACGTCTTTCCAACGGCTGTTTTCGACCATCTCGAGGAGATGGTCGGACAGCAACCGAATCGTTCTTTTCGCGCCGAAGTTGCCAAGTTGCCAGATACGATTACGCCTCATCATTTACAACTGTATTGCAAGTGGCGAATCGCCGAAACGTCCGATGATATAACGACTTTTGATAATTGAATTCGCCCCGACCTGGATCGAAAAAAAGGTCGGAGTGGTTTACAATTCACTGCGGATAGCAACGATATTTCATGTGAAGAGTAAATGCGAGCCAGCATTTTGCCGGTAAACTCGCCCATGATGAGACTCATTCGACAGTTTGAGTGATAAAAAGGACAAGAGAGGATCCAGATGTCCACCGACTCTCCGGACAACGACAAAAAGTCCGAGGAAAAAAAGTCATTAGTGCGTCCAACGGGCCCCAACATGTGGTTTCTTATTGCGTTGGTCTTCGCGGGCTTTGTCATTTTCTCGTTTAATCAAAAAGACACGCCCACGGCAATTTCGATTCCTTTCTTGAAGGAACAGTTGAAGAAGGGAAACGTTGAGTATGTGCAATTCGAGGGTTATGAGGGAACCGGTCGCTTCAAAGAGCCTCCTGTCGCTCCGAAGGAGTTGAACAGCAAGGGAGATTTGGTTGAACAAAAAGACAAGGTGATCTCGGAGAAGGTTAAGGATGATGGAGAGTCGGAAAAGGGAGGTTTTTTCAGCGTTTCGATCCCGCTCTGGGCCAGTGAAGAAGAGCGAACCGATCTGGCGAACCTAGTCGCCGAACATACCCAACCGTTGCCTTATAAAGAGCCGTCGGACCGGTCAGCAGTCTTCGTGACCTTTCTCAGTCTGTTGTTGCCTATTCTTCTCTTTGTTTTTCTTTGGTCTATGTTCCGCCGTACGCGGGATCAAATTATGGGTGGCGGATTCCTGTCTGGATTCAGCAAAAGTCCAGCGAAACGCTACGAGTCCACCGATGCGCCGATCACCTTTAAAGACGTTGCCGGTCTGGACGGTGTCAAAGCGGATCTCCAGGAGATGGTTGATTTCTTGAAGGATCCCGAGCAATTTCAACGGCTCGGCGGCCGCGTTCCAAAGGGGGTGTTACTCAATGGACCTCCTGGAACCGGTAAGACGTTGCTGGCCCGAGCCGTGGCAGGCGAAGCCGATGTGCCGTTTTTTACAGTCAGTGGTTCCGAGTTCATTCAAATGTTTGTCGGCGTGGGAGCAAGTCGCGTCCGCGATCTATTCCAGAAGGCAAAGGAACACTCGCCGGCCATCATCTTCATTGACGAAATTGACGCAGTGGGGCGTCAGCGTGGTGCCGGTTTGGGAGGGGGCCACGATGAACGCGAGCAAACGCTCAACCAAATCCTGAGCGAGATGGATGGCTTCACGCCCACCGATTCAGTGATTGTGATCGCTGCCACCAACCGACCGGACGTGTTGGATCCTGCTTTGCTGAGGCCAGGCCGTTTCGATCGCCACATTACCGTTGACCGACCTACGTTGAAAGGTCGTGTCGAGATGTTCAATGTTCACGTCCGAGACATCCCGATGGGCGAAGATGTTGATCTAAAGCGATTGGCCGAAGGATCCGTGGGGTTGACGGGAGCTGATATTCGCAACCTCGTCAATGAGGCCGCCCTATGGGCCACGCGAAACGGTAAGTCGAGGGTCAACATGGAAGATTTTGAGTATGCCCGCGACAAGATTCTCATGGGGCCCAAACGGGAAGAAGTCTTGTTGGGTGAAGAAAAAGAAAAGACTGCTTATCATGAGGCCGGACACGCGCTGTTAGCCTGGTTGACGAAGGGGGCTGATCGCGTGCACAAGGTGACGGTGATTCCACGGGGCAGGGCTCTTGGCGTCACTCAGACCTTGCCGGAAGAGGATCGGATGAATATTTCGGAAAGCGAGTTGCTCGATCGACTCGCATTCCTGTTGGGAGGACGGGCAGCCGAGAAACTTGTTTTCCACGAATTCAGCGCTGGTGCTGAAAATGATCTGGAGCGAGCTACCGAATTGGCTCGTCGAATGGTGACCAAGTGGGGGATGAGCGACAAACTGGGGCCCGTGAGTTACAAACTGAGTGACGAAGATCCGTTCTTGGGTCGTGAGATACACCAACAGCGTCAGTTCAGCGAGCACACGCTTCAAATCATCGATGATGAAGTCGCTCGCATTCTGCATGATGCCTATGATCGTTCGATCAATATACTCAACGAAAGTCGTGAAAAGCTCGATGCTTTGGCGACCGCCTTGGTGGAACGCGAAGAGGTCGGTGAAAAAGATATTGTGGAATTAATTGGACCCTCTGTGCATCACAAAAAGAACGGCAAACCGTTTGTTGATAAGGACGAGTCTGGCGAGCTGGCCGCACAAGATTCTGGGCAGCTCTAATCTCAGACATGACTGACGACGCATGTCGAGCAACAAAAAACGGAAAATACGAACCGAATTTCGCAAGAATCGCGGAGTTCGTGTGCGACGCGGCGATCTTACCAAAGACTTTCAGGATCATGGCTTCGAACAGGACGATTCCGCTTCTTCCGAACGCGTCAGTGGCAAAGGGGCTCTCAGCCGCAAGCGAACCATCGTTGGTGAGCAGGCTGATGATGATTCGGGTCTCAACGTGTTGCCCGAGGTTGATGAGGCCAACTGTCTGAGTGGGACGGTGCTGAGCGTTGGTGGCTTACACAACCCAGTGCAAGCCGATCTCGATGGCAAAATCTACCAGTGTGCCACACGGCGTTTGCTCAAGACGCTAAGTACCGACCAGCGGCATGTGTTGGCGGCAGGAGACCGTGTCTTATTTCGGCCTGCCGACAACCAAGAAGGAATCATTGAAAGGATTGAGCGACGGCATGGAGTACTCTGTCGTACTAGCAAGGGACGACAGCATGTGATGGTCGCGAACATCGACCAAATGCTGATTGTCACAAGTGCGGCTGAGCCCACCTTGAAGCCTCATTTGATTGACCGGCTGCTCGTGACCGCTGAGAAGTCGGAAATTCGCCCTGTCATTTGCATCAATAAAATTGATCTCGTTAATCCTGCTGATTTGCAGCCGCTGATCGGTGTCTATGGACAGATGGGCTATGAAACGCTCGTGCTTTCGGCAACGGCTGGACTCGGCACCGAACGGCTTCGGCAACTGATTGTTGGCTCTCGTAGCGTTGTGGTTGGCCAAAGCGGTGTCGGCAAATCTTCGTTGCTGAACGTGATTGAGCCAGGTTTGGACTTGCGAGTTTCGACGGTGAGTACCGACACGGAAAAAGGACGTCACACGACGACTGCTGCACGGCTGATTCCTTTGGAGTCGGGCGGATATATTCTCGACACACCGGGGATTCGGCAGTTTCAATTGTGGGACGTGATAAACACCGAGATTATTGGCTTCTGCCGCGATTTGCGACCCTATGTCTCCCACTGTCGATTTCCAAATTGCAGCCATACGCATGAAGCCGATTGTGCGATTAAAGATGCGGTGGCTGACGGTCGCTTGGATGTGCGACGTTACGAGAGCTATTGCCAGATGCTTCAAGATTAAGCCAGGAGCTTATATATAGCGCGAGCTTAGTTTAACGCGAGTTTAGTGATCCAATCTGCGATGCTCGTCACATTGGATCGGGGCAACACTTTCGTTTCGATTGAAATATCTTCATCGGTGACGACCAGTTGGATACTGGAGTCGGTGCTCGCCAGCGGCGCCGTTTGGTTAAGATTGCGCCAGACTTCTATTTTTGGCGCGTCGGCACGTGTGTCGCCTTCGACCAAGATCAAATCACAATCACTCATGAAGCTTTCCAGCATGTGGTATGGCTTGTCATCTGGGAGCTGTTCGCTTTCCCAGAAAACGGCGTTCAACCCCTGCGAAACGATGCCAACGGCTGCGGCTCCAGCAGTGCGATGCTGATGGGAGTCCTTGCCGGGTACGTCCAGTTCGTGTTCGTGGTGCGTGTGTTTGATCGAGGCAACTTTTATTTTTCGCTGTCGAAACTCGCGAATGAGCTCAACCACGAGCGTAGTTTTCCCTTGGTTCTTTCCGCCGATGATGTGGATTCGCTTCATGTTCTCTCAAAATGTGTGAAAAGGCTCTGCGCTGTACCCGTTAATTCAATTGCTCGAGCGTGGCGTTGGCATGATGGCCTCGACTTGAGTCCTCCAGTTCTGCAGTGAATGATGCAACTGATCTCTTAATTCAGGTTGTGCTGCAGCGAGGTTGTGCTGCTCGGCAGCGTCTTGTCTGAGATTGAATAGTTCCAGCTTTCCGTCTTCGTACCATTCGATCAATTTCCAATCTCCATCCCGAACGGCCCCCGTGGGTGCTCCTCCTTGATTGCCGTAATGCGGGAAGTGCCAGAAAATGGGGCCCCGCTCACGCTCCTGCCCCTTCAGTAATGGCAAAAAACTTTTCCCGTCGAGGTGCACTTCGGGTTGAGATGGCAAACTTGCCAATTCAAGAATGCTTGGAAAAAAGTCGGGGCTAGTCACCACCTGATCAGATTGGCTATCTGGTTTTGTCACGCCGGGTGCTCGAACGAGTAATGGTTCCCGAATACCACCTTCGTACATCCAGCCTTTGCCAGCTCGCAGCGGCAGGTTGCTTGTCGGATGACCTTCTGAGGTAGACAAGCCTCCGTTGTCGGAGGTGAGGATGATGACCGTGTTGTCCGAGAGGTTCAATTCGTCGATCGCATTCAGCACCTTACCGACAGCCCGATCAACCGCATCCACCATCCCTCCATAGACGGCATGTTCCTGAATCAGCCGCGATTTGCGGCTACCTTCCTTCCCCCAGATCGGTCCTGGATGTTTTAGTTGCTTGCGCTTGTTGGCATATTTTTGTTGCAGATCTTTTCGGGACATCAAAGGTGTATGCACGGAATAAAAGGAAAGGTAGGCGAAAAACGGTTGTTCCCGATGTTGTTCGATAAAGCGAATCGTTTCGCGGGCCAGTCGATCGGGCAGGTGTTCGCCAGGCTCTCCATCATCGAGACGCGGGTTACCATAGGGGGAGAAGTATTTGCGACCTCCGTACGGTCCGCCACGATCGATCCCGCCTTGATTAACGTCGAAGCCTTGGTTCTCCGGCCAATGACCTTCCGGGCCAAGGTGCCACTTGCCGGCGAAGAAAGTGCGATAGCCGTTTTCTTTTAAGGTTTCGGCTAACGTCACCTCCTTCAGCTCCAAACGATCGCGATAAGGAGCGGGTAGTAGGGTCGTGCCTCGTCGCCATTTCGCCGGTTGATTTCCGCCGGACGGGCTGATGTACGTGGTGATTCCCAGCCGTTGAGGGTACTTGCCCGTCATGATGCTCCCCCGAGTTGGTGAGCAGACGGGACAAGCCGCGTACGCATTCGTGAATTGCATTCCGCTTGCTGAGAGCCGATCGATATTGGGAGTCTCATAAAACGTGCTGCCGTAGCAGCCCAGGTCTTTCCAGCCGAGATCGTCGACCAGGAAAAATACGAAGTTCGTTCGGTTCGGTTCACCCCACGCGTTGGTAGCAGCATTCAGAGAGACGAGCCCGGCGATCAGGATCAGGCCATGGCAACGACTCATGGTGGATTCCGGCAGGTTGGAGGTGTCGTAAATGTCGAACGCTTGGGGCTTTATTCTAGTCGCTATCCGCTCAGGTGTCGCGAATCTAAAAAGATTCGATGTTTTGATTCATTGCTGGACTCGCCCCGAGTAAACTCGCGACTTCGATCATTAGCCGTTCGATAGTGCTGAGCTCCGTACGTTGCTTCAGTACTGATTTAGCGAGTGCAGGCTTGTCAGTGATGAGGTTGTCAACACCGCGACCTATCATCATTGACATTGTCACCGGATCGTTGACCGTCCAGACGTAGACCTGTTCGTTCGAATTATGAGCCGATCGTACGAAGCTTCGTGTTGCCAAGCCCGTGTTGACAGCTAGGAAATTAACGTCGGATCGAGTGAGGTCACCAATCGCAACTGCCGTTAGTAAGCCAACAGTCCAATCCGGTTCAATTTGGCGGATCTTATCAATACCGGATTGTTTGAGTGACATGATGACAATGTCGGATTCCATGCCGGCTGCTTTCACTAGGTCGACCACGCGTTGCTCAAGTTGTTGATCGTGTCCATAGTATTTGAGTTCGATGTTCAACTTCACGCGACCCTTGCAGATTGCCAGAACTTCTGAGAGCAGCGGGACACGTTGGTCACTGAACTTGGGGTCGAACCAACTGCCAATATCAACAGATCGCAGTTGTTTGGTAGTTGATTCCCAGATTTTTAGCTTGGAATCGCCAATCTTTTTGAGGTCGCTGTCATGCACAACGACAACTTGTCCGTCCAGCGATTCTTGAACATCGATTTCGACCCAGTCAGTCCCTTGTTCAATGGCTTGTCGGATGGCAGCCAGCGTGTTTTCAGGCGCCGAAGCGGAAGCACCTCGATGTGCCGTAACCTCGGTTCGGTCTTTGGTTTGCACCTCGTTGAGCATTCTGTGTCCGACAAAGGCGGCGGTGATCAAACCGACAATTGCCATCACGGTAAAGGATTTGCGTGACAGGCGAAAGAAATGTTCAACGCCCGCCATCGCCGGTCTCGGTTGCCAATCGAATTGTTGAACCTTGCCAGCTCCATAACGCTCGTACAAATGCACCAGCATCACCGCAAAAGTTGTGGTACTCAAGAGGTTAATTAGTAGGTTGGCTGCACTCAGTAGCAGCAAGGTGAATCCGGCAGCGACGACGAGCAACCAGAGTGATCCTGACGTGCGACTGACGATCATGTTGCCAGTCACTCCCACGATGCTCGATGCGATTGCGGAGCATAAACTGTTCAAGAGAAACCAAATTACAAGCCATCCAATCAAAGTCAGTCGCTTTCCTTGGGTTCGCCGTTGACTTTCACGTAATACGTTTTTCGGAGCGATCTCTTCGAAAATCGCCAGTGGTAATGCCAAAACCCAACCGGACATAAACCAAGTCAAAGTGAAGGTGAGAACGGTGCCTAAAATACCACCGATTACCACAGCCAATATGAAAGCCGGCGGTTTTTCTTGCAGGTAGAAGTTGATGTCAAACTCGGTTAAAAGCGACCTGTAAACGAGGCCGGCGATGATTAGAAATGGCAAGGCGATCAAAATGCAAAAGGCAAGCAAACGAATCGTAACATGGACAACCGTAGCTGCTTGAACGGCTGTATTCCTTAATACAGAACGCAGGCTGAGCTGTTTGCCGCACATTTTGGCCGCGACGATTTGCATCAGGGCAGCCTGTTCGAGGGCGAGAATGGTGACCAACAGCGATCCGATCAAAATCAGCGTGGCACCGCCGAGGGGCTCCAGCAGAAATAACAGAATATCTTGGTCGGCGAGCACTGTTCGTCCGGAAAGGTTAATTAAGATCCGAAAGAACAAACCAACAATGGGTGTGAGCAGGATGAAGGTAATGACTTTGTAAACGATGTCGGTGGCAGCAAGTTGCTTCCAACAGGAACGATAACTGTTCGACATGAGCTGCCACAGAGTACTCGCTGATTTCAATTCCAATCTCCTGCATTTGCAATGACACTTGTGTGCTTGTCGTGACGATCGCGCAGGTAACTCTTGGCAGCTGCTGCGACGCACCTGTTCAGATTCGATTTCGACGGAAACGGAGCAATATTCACGACAGTTTCTATAAGATTGGGATCGAGGTCCAGCCGGGGAGTTGGAATTTCCAGCTTAGTTCTTTTTATCTTCCGGAAGAATTGCGACTGCACGACACCATCCTGCGCTTGCAGATCGGATTTTTACGGGCAGGCAGGAGATAAGAAATCCGGTCGGTTCGGGAAGCTGATCAAGATTTGCCAGTTTTTCGATTTGGCAATACTCGCGTTCGATTCCGGCAAAATGGGCAGGCCAAATATGGCGCCCGTCTCCCGTTCGTTTGTAGTCGTCCACCATGTTTTGAAAGGGACGGTCGAGTGTATAGGCATCGATACCAATCACTTTTACACCTTGATCTACAAGCCAGATGACGCCTTCTCGCCCCAAGCCGGGTTGTTCGAAATAAGCGGTCGAATCAAGTCGTTTGTCGGCGCCCGTTTGCAGCAGCACGATGTCTCGTGGTTGCAGCTGATGCCCAATTATTTGAAGTTGATCCTTGAGATGATCGACGGTGATGATGTCACCCACTGGGATATGCCGAACGTCAATCACCACGCCGGGCGCCAAGCACCAGTCGAGTGGGATTTCATCAATTCGTTTTGCAGGCTGTCCTTCCGATTCGGGGGCGTAGTGATAGGGTGCGTCGACGTGTGTCCCCGTGTGGGTGATCGCATTGACGTACTCGATTGCCCAACCTTTGCCTTTTGAATAGACAAGATCTTCTCGGGTGACACCAAAGAATTGCTCCATCTGTGCGAGCCCCTCGTTTTCGTGATCGACATAGCGAATCTCGGGAGGAATAGGTTCGCATTTCGGCAGGTGTTCCAGCGGGACACTCAGGTCAATGATACGGGCGTTTTCAATTGGCATAGCGATTCCGTTGGTGTCACTGGATGAGAAGAGCCAGATCCGTTTTTGTCTGCCGTTCACACTTCTTTGTGCCTGCGAAAGATTTGTCCCGGTGGTTGGATTTTTCTTTCTTTAACGGGCTGGGCTTCAAGGGGAGGGGCGAGGCCACCCACGGGCCGTTCGTCAAGCTGTTTCGATAGATTGACAAAAGCAGGGGAAGGCTGGTAAATGCCGACAGAATGTTCAGCCTGACTTGTCGATTTGGTGACGTTTGAACCAAAACTTTTTCCTGCAGGGAACAGTCTGTTTCTTGATCAGTCGTTAATCGTGGTTTCCCTCTTGTCGACCAACGGTTCACGATGAAATGGTTCAGTGTCATCTTGCAGTGGTTGAGAACTTGCGACTTGATGTTGTCGCGAGAGCAAGGTTGCCCTACTCCAGGGTGTGTCGCCTAAACCAGTGTGTTAGTTGGCATCGTAATGGCGATGTCACTTGACCGTCAAGTCGGCAGGGCAATAGGAGGTTTGCCCCTCTTGGGGCGGCGTGATGAAAGCCGAATCTACTGGGGTTGCTAAGTCAAATGTCTCAGATGAAAATCTTTGATTATGTCAAAGCATGTTGAAAAAAAACGAAATGAGAGCCGCGGCCTCTTGAACTGGATTGAGCGCATGGGGAATCGCTTGCCGGATCCGGTTTCTTTATTCGTCTTAGGGGCAATTGGCGTTGTCATCCTTTCGCAGGTTGCGGATTCACTTGATTGGACGGTTACTAAAACTGTCCTGGCGCCTGTGATGAAGCCGGTGATTGATTCGGGCACGGGGGAGCCCATTGAGATTCTGCAGATGGACCCCGACGGAACCATTCGACGGTCTGCCGATGGGGAAACCGTAAGGTCTCAAGTGGTTGTGACACCCGTTGAGGATGTCGAGACTGGAAAGGCGGAGCAGGAACAAGCGAAACAGGAAGTTCGCGCCACTGGCCTGTTGACTCGAGACGGATTGAATTGGGCGATCAGCAGCATGGTGAAAAACTTTGTCAACTTTCCACCGCTGGGTGTGGTTCTCGTTGGCATGCTTGGGATCGGTGTTGCGGAAAAAACGGGCGCGATCGGCACTCTGTTGAAGGCTGCGATGCTGGTTACGCCTCAACGTTTGCTGACTCCGTCGATGGTGTTTGTGGGAGTGATGTCATCCATGGCCTTGGACGCGGGTTACATAATTCTACCGCCCGTCGCAGCGGCGCTTTATAAAGCCGTGGGACGTTCGCCGTTGGTTGGTTTAGCAGCAGTGTTTTCCGGGGTATCCGCTGGCTTTAGTGCTAACCTTTTGCCAACGGGGTTGGATCCGTTGTTGGCCGGTTTCACCGAGTCCGGGGCGCAGGTGTTGGATCCCACCTACCGTGTAGCAGCGACTTGCAATTGGTGGTTCATGATCGCTTCGACCATCATGTTGACCTTGGTGGGATGGGCTGTGACGGCATGGTTTGTCGAGCCGCGTTATGCGTCGAAGACGCCCAGCGAAGGAGGGCCTGTGGAGCATCAGGAAAGCGAAGACAGTACGAAACTGACAGCTGATGAACGTCGCGGCTTGTCTGCCGCGACGGTTGGTTTCTTGGTGGCGTTTGGCATTCTGATGGTGATGATCCTCTATCCCGGAGCACCTCTTTATGGCCGTGGGGCGAGATTTGCTCGTTGGGTGGAAGCGATCGTACCTATTTTGTTTCTAATGTTTCTTGTGCCCGGAATTCTGTACGGTGTGGCGGTTGGGAAAATTCGTAGTGATCGCCAGACTGCGAAATTAATGAGCGAAACGATGGCTGATATGGGGCCTTATATTGTGCTTGCCTTTTTTGCAGCCCAGTTTATCGAGTACTTTAAGTTTTCCAAATTGGGAGAGATGCTGGCGATTGTGGGTGGGCAGACGCTGGCAAACGCCAATCTCCCCACAGGCGCTCTGCTAATTGCTTTTGTTTTGGTCGTGATGGTCGCAAATCTGTTCATTGGATCGGCATCGGCGAAGTATGCTTTTCTGGCTCCTGTTTTTATCCCCATGTTTATGGCTGAGGGTGTGAATATCAGCCCCGAGTTAACTCAGGCTGCTTACCGCGTGGGGGATTCGGTCAGTAACGTGGTTGCTCCGCTTAATCCGTACATCATCATTGTTTTGGTGTTTATCCAAAGGTATGTGCCGAAGGCAGGGATCGGAACCTTGATTTCACTGATGTTGCCCTATTCGATCGCCTTTTTTGTAATCTGGTCAATCATGTTAGTCCTATGGATACAAACGGGAGTGAATCTTGGTCCGGGAGGACCGTTGACCTACCCGTAAGCCAGATCGTCGTTTGTCGAACACTCCCAACGGAGTCTTGTTGAATGGAGCAGAGTGGTTTTCACGGGGTTTCTGATGACTGATTCGAATCCGTACAAATCGCCTGTATCTGACGACGATTTGTCAGAGATAGATCTGGGGCAGGTCACGACGTTGGGTGTTTGGCGTGATGGAAATCTTTTGGTGATGGCGAAGAATGCCAATCTTCCGCAGCGCTGCTTGAAAACTAACGGACCGGCGAGCCCAATACCTATAAGGCACCGCTTAGCTTGGCACCACCCGTCGATCTATCTACCACTCTTGCTGGGAATGCTTCCGGGGCTAGTCATTTACGTGTTAGTCATTTACGTGTTGTTGGCGATTATTTTCGGGGAAAAGACGACGGTTGATGTTTGGTTAAGCGACCGATGGAAAGCGGTTCGTCGACGTCGTTTGATAATCGCCTGGTCGTTCGCGGCGGTTGGGATTGTGACTTGTTTGGTTAGCGGGCTGCTGATGAGTAGTGGAACACCATGGTGGACGATCAGTTTAATTTTTGGGCTGCTTTTGACATTTGTGGGAACGCTATGGGCTCTCCAGGCGGCTTGTGTCATTACTCCGAAGCGAATCACGGGTAGTCATGTTTGGCTGAAGGGCGTGCATCCCGAATATCTCGGCAACTTACCGCCGGCGCTGGAGATGTCGAAGGAGTAGAGGCAAGGCTCGCAGAGGATCATTTGCGATGGGGTGCCAGGCTCACTTCACCCGCATAGCTTCGTCCCTCTCTCTTCCTTTCTCCTCCACGCACACCTTCGCACACGGGGACGCACACGGGGACGCACACGGGGGGCGCAGGCGGGGGAGGCGCACACGGGGGACACCCCCTCGCTCGTTGTTCGACTCTTGGGGACGGTCGGTCGTGGGAACAGCCACATTGCGCAGACGCACTGGTTATCTTTTTTTTGTGCGTCGATGCTCCTAACATGTTACCGAGGCAGGGCTTAACGTTCATTGTCGCTTTTTTTGAGTTGTGGGAAAAGGATTTCACTTGAGGTTTGCTAGTTTCATTTACGATTTGATACCAAAGCGTTCCAAGATGTCTGGGCTGTCATTTCGATACTAGCTGGGGCGAGCGAGCGTGACTTTCCTCGTATTCAAGGAAGCCTGAATATGCGATGGACGACTTGTAAGATTGGGGGGCTCATGATTTTGTCGAGTCTCACAATCGGCTGTGTTTCTATTTCACCTCAAGAATGCGCGATTTCTAGGGGCGAAAAAAGTCAGGTCGAAAGAGGACGTCCCAATGTTCTTCTTGATACAGCTGGTGACGCGTTTTCCATCCCGTCGAAGGTTCTTTTATGGAACCGAAAAGCAGGAAATCGTAATATTTCCTCCAAGACTGAAAACGAGCTCGGTCGCTACATGATCGACAATGGACTCGAATCGACCAAAGTGCGTTTGAATCAGTACGCTCCAATTGATGAATGGCGGAGATTGGTTGAGAACAAAAGCGTGCCTGCGATTGCCCGCTACACACTCGGTACCCTCCATAATGTTGGTTACACGCTCATTCCCGGCAGGATATTCGGTGATGATAAATACAATCCATACACTGATACTCTGAGTGTTTATTCCGACATACCGTCGATTGCGATGACTGAAGTTGCGTATGCCAAAGACATTCGATCTCGCAAGCACCCCGGTTGGTATGTGTTCGGGCAAGAATTCCCTGTGCTTGGGATTGTTCATGAAACACATGCTACCCAGGACGCACTGAATTATCTTGCTATGGATGGCGATCCCGATTCGCTATCCGAAGCCACTCGTGTTCTCTATCCGAGGTACGGAGCATCAGTAGGTGGCGATATGGGAGGATTATTGTCCGAAGGGGATGCCGCCCTGACGATCGCTGGTGCAGTTGTCGGCCACATCGCCGGTCGCCGAAGTGCGAACCGAACGGTTGAAGTGTCCTATAATACCGATGAGTCAAATACGATTGATGAGGGCGCGACGTATTAATCTCAAGCTTCAGCTGAGCGACACTTTTTTGCTTCCGTTAAGGAACGCTTGTGGGGAGATTGTTCCGATTTCCGGCTCGGTTATTACCTAATCAAGACCGATCGTTTTCGGTAGCCAATCACTTCCCCGCTTGCCACGCCTAGTCTGCGAGACTGTCACGGTCTGCTTTGTTTGTATCCGTGCCGATCAAGATGGCAAGAAATGATTGGGATGCGTTCCAAATAACTTATTCCGAGGATGTTTCAAGCGATTGACCGTTGTTGTTCTCGCTTATTGAGGATCTTGCGCATTTCTCAACAAGGGGCGTCGCAGGAATACGCGTCGTCGGGGATTTTCTTGACGCTGGGAAAAACCACGTCTCGATCCTTGTGAGCTCTGGGAATCTAAATTGGAAATTCCATTAGAAGCTGGCGTTGGCCTCGAGGGGGCTGGGGCGAGTGTTTGCTCCGATCGGGAAAAGTAATCGGTGAAGCTTTGTTTAACGCGTTCTATTTTGTCGTCATCGTTGTGGCGAATTGCCTTGCCAACGCGAGCTCGAAAGCTTCGACTTTGGCTTGAATCCCAGGTACTGGCGACAATGAAGGTTCCACCGATCAACAGAATTGCCATTAAAAATCGCATTCAATATCTCCAAAAAATAGTTTGAAAAGTATACGTCACGATTTACGACAATGAATTGTGATACCGCTATTTTCCTCACCATTGGGACTTCCAAAGTCTCGTGATACTTTGCCGTTTTTGGTGTCCTAGTGATACCATGCATTTCGCTTGGAAAATGGAATGGAATGGAAAGAAAAAGAATGGAATGGGAAAATGGAAATGGAGATAGATAGAGATAGATAGAAGTAAAGGGAAAGGGGAAAGAACGAATTAGCGAATTAGCGAATTGGGAGGCTCGGGGCTGAGCCGTTTGTAATCTCGGATAGAAAGGTGGAAACGATGGCGAGAGTACCGAGACGTATGGCGATTGATGAAGACATCGTGGGTGTCTACCACTGCGTCAATCGTTGTGTTCGCCGTGCATTTCTCTGTGGGCAAGATGCTGTCACGGGAAAGTCCTACAACCATCGTCGGCAGTGGATTGAAGATCGTATCTCGTTTCTAGCAAGTGTTTTTCTCGTCGATGTTCATGGATTTGGAATTATGAGCAACCACTACCATTTGGTGCTTTGGAATCGACCTGACTTAGCGAGAGAGTTATCGGATCGCGATGTTGTCCTTCGATGGTGGCGATTGACAAACTATCGTCCAAACGCGTCGGATACGTTCAAGAAGCAGTTGATACAGGTCTGTTTGGCGAATCGCGAGGGCATTCTAGAACTGCGCTCCCGACGAAGCAGCATTTCCTGGATGATGCGTTATCTTAATCAAGCGGTAGCCGTAGCAGCAAATAAGGAAGACGATGTCAGTGGGCGATTTTGGCAAGGACGCTTTGATAG
The DNA here is from genome assembly GCA_029243025.1 of Pirellulaceae bacterium. Classification (NCBI taxonomy): domain Bacteria; kingdom Pseudomonadati; phylum Planctomycetota; class Planctomycetia; order Pirellulales; family Pirellulaceae; species Pirellulaceae bacterium. The sequence goes on from JAQWSU010000021.1 coordinate 41,972, forward strand.
TTATCGAATCCGAGATCTTCGGCAGTTGCTGTCGACCATGATCTATGTCGATCTGAATCCAATCCGAGCGGGCTTGGCGAAGTCACTCGAACGGAGTTACCACACATCTGTATTTCGGCGTATTGCCGCGTTAAAACGCCGGGATAAGTCGAGCCACTTGCATCAAGCTCGCAAAGAAAAAGCTGTCCAGGCAATCCTCGATGAGTGGATCACTCCGATTGAGATCAAAGCCTATACATCGTCCCAATCATCTAAACGCCAACGGCTGTCTTACCCAGAATGGCGAGCTTCTGATGATGGTTGTCTTCCTATGTCAGTGGAAAACTATCTCTTGATGCTGGATTGGACTGGCCGTCAGTTGCGCTCAGGGAAACGTGGAAGAATTCCCACTGGTCTCCCAGATATTCTTAATCAATTGAAAATCCGAAAGTCCAAGGATTGGTTCGATATTTTTCACGGCTGCGCGAATACCATCATACGCAAACAAGGAAAACCTGTTAATCAAGCGACTGAGCTGGATTATTATTTTAAGAATCCAGCATGCTAACGCTCAGTCAGCTAGAACTGACCACATCGAGTCTGTCACCAGTCGGCCTGGTTAGCTAGATCGCAATGCATGTAAGAGAGGGATGTTCTCGCTTCTTAATTGTGTGATTGGGGCAAATTGACGATCAGGTATTCTTATTTTCATTTGTAGACAGGCAACTCCAATCGTCTCCGTTCCGCTCTCTAGGTGCGCCGCAACTCAGGCGGTGTAGTTTGACTCCTTGCTTGAAAGTGCAGCAACGAGCCAGTAATTGCATGTTTCTATCGAAACGGTGGTCTCACATTTGGCTTTCGAGCGGCAAACGCCTTTAGTGACTCATAAGCTTTGGCTACAAGCCGTTTCGGAACATGTCAAATTGGATCGGATGTTGTCCAAAGGTGTCCCGTACAACAGTTGCCCGAGGGGGGTGTCCCCCGCGTCCCTTTCCCCCGCGTCCCCTTCTTGCCCCCGCGTCCCCTGTCTTGTCCCCCGCGTCTTTCCCAGATCGTTTCTCGTCTCTCCAGAATGATTTCAGAGAAATTGGCGTCGAAAAATCTTATGCCTGCCCGCGTGTGTTTATTTCACCGTCAATTAGTGCTCTTGTTCGTCAGGACCGTGCGCATGACCGTGATCTATTTCCTCCGCGGTGGCTTCCCGAATGTTGCGCACCGTTACCGTGAAATTCAGATTCACACCTGCCAACGGATGATTACCATCAATCGTGATATCGTTGTCCTCGATTTTTACGATGGTGATCACCATCGGGCCCGCGTTCGAATCAACTCGGAATTGCATTCCGACTGCCAAATCGTCAACCTCTTCAAATTGATCGCGCGTGACCGTCTGAAGTAGTGATTCGTTCCGCTCTCCATAACCGTCTTCTGGCGCGACGGCCACCTTTAGGTCAGCACCAACCTCTTGCCCCTCAAGTTCGCGTTCAAGTCCTGGGATTATCTGCCCGGAGCCATGCAAATATGACATGCAATCCCGGCCTTCTGACGTGTCCAATACATTGCCATTGTCATCGGTTAATGTGTAGTCAATATCGACAACCGCGTTCTTTTCGATTTGCATAATGCATTCTCCTTTTTTCTTGGGATTTTCCGCATTCCCCTTGGGGGACCCGAGCAGCCGGGGAAACCGGAATCGGTAGACAAGCAAGGCGATCGATAGAGCTTTTGCGGTCAAATCGAATTCGCTAACCCAATCAATTCGGTATGCCAATCAGATGGGAGTGTAATGCATTACGGCCGCTTTTCAAATCCGTCGCAATCGATCGGAGGCGGAAGAAATGAGACACGAACGGTTCCGGGAATCACCGATTTTGTCGGTTATCGATGGATCAATAACCACTCCGGCGGCAGAATCCTACGGTTGACGTAGGATCAGGATGACCTGATCGTCTCGAATTGGCTCTGTCGTCGACTTTCCATTTGGCCAACGGATCTTGGCTAAACGTGGTTGTCCGTCGGCGCCGCAGCCAAATACAAGCTTGCTCGAGCACTGAGATAAGTAGCCCCCGCCGGCATAAATCTCAGCCATTTGAGTGGGCATGGTTTTGTCGGCAAATTCGATGCTCACTTGTGCGCCAATGCACTGAGGATTGCCGGCAGGTCCGAGTAATTCAACTTTCAACTCACGATTCTTCGTTGGCATCGAAGCAAACGCTTCGATGACATCGTCATTGGACGTGACCAGCAAGTCCAGACGCCCGTCCTCGGTAAAGTCCAAAACACTGGCAGCCTTTGCGTCGGCGGGAATGCTGACGCCGCTTTCTTGCGGCCAACTCGCTTTGAACTCAATGGCGTGATCAACGCCTGTCCCCTGACCTCGAAGTATCAAGCTTAACCCTGAATCCATCCGCCCTGTTTCAAATTGGGGTGAAAAAAAGTTTTGAGCTAAAAAGCAGTCCGCCCAACCATCGGCATCAAAGTCGGCGATGCACACGCCAAACGTGGGCGAGATTTGTGCAAGCTTGGGTAATGGTTGGAATCGAAAAATGGGTATCCCTTTTGCATTGGTGCCGAGGTTGATCAAGATACCCGAAGACAGTTCGTTGGCGACTAATCGTAGGGACTCCGACAGTTTTTCTTCGGTGTAAATGTCCTCCAATGTTGCCAAGCCGAAGTTGTGGAACGTGCCCAACTTTTGACGTACAAACGGCATGGCATGGCTTGAACAACTCATCCCCCGACGAGGCAAACAGCGCTCTTTTTCGTATTTGGCTTCAATCAGATGCGGGGTTCCCGATTCGTCAAAGTCTCCGTAATAAAGCAGTTCCGGCTTGTCATCACTCGCATGATAGGTTGTGTTGAGTCCAAAGTTGGAAACGATGTAGTCAATGTCGCCATCGTTATCCAGGTCGCGACCATTGATTCCATTCCACCAGCCAAGTCGTTGAGATAATCCGGCTTCTTCGGTGCGGTCGATCAGCTGTCTCTGACCTTCAGCATTTGGCTCATTTCGAAAGTACTTAACGGGGCCCCATTCATGGGATACCAATAAATCGATCCAACCATCGTTGTTTGCATCAGACCAAATCGCACTGGTCACCAGGCCTGTTTTCATTAGTTCAGGAGCGAACTTTGGGGTTTCGTCGCGAAAGGATGGTTTTCCTGGTCGACTTTCATTACTCAGTAAACGACTGGTGGGAGCGACGGGGTACTGCCCCGGGATGACACGGCTTCCTACGAAGAGATCTAAGTCTCCATCACGATCGTAATCGGCTGCACAGACCACGCTTCCACTGTCTCGTAAGTCCGGTAAGGCGTCCACTGTTTGCTTGAAGTGCCCCTTGCCGTCGTTCAGGTAGAGGCGGTCTCGAAGAACCGATGCGCCCGGTTCGCATTCAACGCTGCCACTCACGACGTATAAATCCTCCGCACCGTCTCCATCCGCGTCAAAGAAGATCGCCCCCATATCCTCCTTTTGCGTGTCAGATCGAAATGCATCCAACGATCTTGCGCCGAGTTGTCCTTTGCCTCGGTTCAGATAGATTGCTCTGCGCTGTCCGGACGCCCGACCAATGTAAAAGTCGAGATCACCGTCGCGGTCAATGTCGCCCGTAGCAATCCCTGGGCCTAGTTGCGAATGCTTGAAGGCCAGTAGTGGTTGTCGTGAAAAATCGTCATAGTCGGTTTCCGTGTGTCGGATGGCCGGAAACGATTTTGCAACACTGAACAACGGCGGGACGGGGGGGGCGGTGGGCCGTCTTGCTTGATCGCCGTCTTCAGTGATTTCATACAGTTTGTCCGCCGCCAAATCTTGAAACTCCTGCACGATGCCGCTGGGCCATTCTACGGTTAGTTTTGAGATCGTTTCAGCGTCGCCGAGCCCAAAGTGGAGCAGTGGTTCGTTGCAAGAAACAAACCCGGTCATGGGCATCAATTGGCGGATTTGCTGGCCCGCTTCGGTTTCAATGCGAACCACCGCGCCCAAGCCGTATCGGTTGCTACGCTGACCCACCAGCCGAATTCTGACGCGATGGCCGTCGTGGGTCTGGTTCTTGTAGATGCCGACAGGTTCGTCCAAGTTTGTGACGATGAGGTCAAGATCACCATCGTTGTCCAGATCACCATAGGCAGTTGAGTAGCTCATGCCTTTGTGATGTAAGCCCCATTGCACGCTAACATCTTTGAAGTCCAGATCCCCTTGATTCTGGAAAGCCAAATTCTCTTCGAGACGGGGAGGAGTGTCTTCCCAGAGTTCCCACTGTGTTTTTCCGTGTCGCTGTTCGTCGGTGAAGTTGAGATCCGAATGGTTGAACATCCGAGCGGCACCATTCGTCATAAAGATGTCGATCCAGCCGTCGTTGTCGAAATCCGCCATCTTGGTGGCCCAACTCCAATCCGAGTTGGCGATACCGCCCAAATAGGCGCCTTCCAAGAAACGATCAGAACCGGTGTTCAAGAACAGGGCGTTTCGCATGAATTGACGTGGCTCACTCGTCATCAAAAACGCTTTGTTTGAACTCATTTCACCCATGGTGACTTTGGAGCGATAGTGAGTTGTACCGGCCATGTCACTCACAAAAAGGTCGAGTCTGCCGTCGTTGTTGACATCCCCAACATCGCTGCCCATGCTGAACCACGTGGTGTGGGAAACTGTCTTCCGAATAACGTCTGTGAAGGTGCGGTTGCCGTTGTTGCGATACAGCTGGTCGGGTGCTTTGAAGTCGTTTCCGATAAATAAGTCAGGGAGCCCGTCGTCGTTGTAATCCCACCAAACAACTGAATTACCTACTCCCACGCCTTCGATACCCGCTCGATTGGTGACGTTAGTGAATACAATGCCCGCTTGCGGATTGTTGGCCGCATTGCTTTCCAACAGATAGTCTTGACGACCAATATTCGTGAAAATCTGCCGTCCATCGGCGCCTCGAACGATCCCATAGTACTTTTGGAATTCCGGTTCAATTGAATATCGCCCGTTTTTCTCAACGACCGGGGGCACTTTAGGACGCCCCGCTGGGTTCACATATTGGTAACCAGCAATAAATACATCGAGATCACCGTCAAGGTCGTAGTCACAAAATGCGGACACGAGGCATGCGTCGACAAGATCTAAGCCATATTCTCTCGCCGACTCAACGAAACGAATGGTTCCATCATGAGTCGTCTGGTTGATGAACAGCTCATTGGGTGCATCGTACTTGCAAACGTAGATGTCTAAGTCACCATCATTGTCAATATCGACCATCGATGCGCCAGAACACCACGTGTCGCCGCCATCGACGCCTGCTTTGTCCGTGACATCTTGAAAACGAAAACTGCTGGATCCGTCTGGCTCACCAATTTGCAAATAGAGACGGTTTTTTACCGGGCCGCCTGTTAAAAACACATCTTGTAAACCGTCGTTGTTTAGATCGCCAATCGCAACTCCCGGGGAGGCAAAACCGCCTACATAGATTTGCTTTTTGGGATGGGTGATATCAATCGGTTGGACGAAGTTGATGCCGGTTTCTTGCGGGGAGAGTCGAAGGAACTTGGTCTTGGGTTCCGCTTCGCCGTCTGGCACTGCCGCTTTTTGAAGTGGTTGTGACTTGATGGCATCGGCACTTGCGATCGAGATGAGGCTCCATGCGAAGAGAAAGATCAGAGCTGGGCTTAGGGTGGATGATAGTTTTTGGTTTATCATTCGATTCAGATTCCCGACAAAAATGCTTAGAGTCTGGTTTGTGGGGCTGGACGACACCCGTTGTTATTGGGGGGAGCTAGTCCGATTTGACAATTGCCGTGCTTGAGCCAACGCACGTTCTGCGAGGCTGTTGGTAGGATCCAATTTGAGGGCTCGATTGAGTTGCTCAATTGCCTTCGTGGGTTGTTTCAGTCGTATGTACAGCACTCCGAGGTTGGTGAGTGCTCCGGAGTCTTTGGGCCGTAACCTGGCGACCTCTCGGTAAAACGGCTCCGCCGAGGCAAAGTCCTGTTTGCGTACGTGGTATTTGGCCAGCCGTACGTAGGCCGGCAGGTAGTCGGGATTTGCTTCCGTCGCGGCCTCGTAACGCTCGATCGCGTCGCGCTCTTTGCCTTGACTGGCGAGCACTTGGCCCCAGTTAAGGTAAGCTTCGCCAAATTCGGGTCGCAAAGCAACGGCTTGGGAAAAACGTAAGCAGGATTCATCAAACTTCTGCAAGTGCGAGAGGCAGATGCCAAGACTATTCAAAGCACGGGCGAAGGACGGGCGGATCGCTAAAGCTTTGGACAATGCTTGTTCCGCTTGATTCCACTTCTTTTCTCGATTAAACAAGGCTCCCAGGCGGAAAAAAGCTTCCGCCGAATGGGGAAAGCGAAGAGAAATCTCCATCCATTGCTCTGTTGCGCCTTCAATGTCACCGGTTGATTCTAGAAGCTTGCTAAACTGTGCCCGCAGGGCTGTGTCGTGCGGATCCGATTCCAACAGGTTGCGAAAGTTGTCAATCGCGGCTGACGCGGCGGTACCGGTCAGTTGAGCCTTCCAGCGAGATTCTTCCGCCGCAATACGAGCTAGGTCGCGTTGATGGGTGATCTGAGTGCTAAAGGGCGGTGCTTGTAGTCGTCCTCGCATCTCCTGGGCAACCAATACCCGGTGGTAAGGAGTTAGTCCAAGTCGGGCAGCACATTCGTCTTCGGAAGGCCAATCCGAGCCGGTATCAGCACCAGTATCCAGGCCGAGTAAATCAACGAGTTGAGCTGCCAGGACGCGGGCAAGCAGGTAGTTGCCAGAAAAATTGAAATGCACATGCTCGTGAAGGAATTCTGAACCGATAATGCCGTTTTCACTTGCATTTGTGAACGTCGCGCATGCGTCGACAATACGGACGTTCGGATTGTCGTGGTTCTTTCCGGTGGACAGGATGATTTCATTGATGCGATTGACAGCTCGGAATCGCAAGGTGTCGAGCTCTTTGGCCAATTCAAACTGCTCGCGTGCTTCTTTATTGTTTCCCAATACGAGCAGGCATTCGCCACGTCGGAATGGTAATTCAGCGAACTCGGGGTCGATTTCCATCGCACGCTGATACGCTTCGAGTGCGTCGCTGAATTGACCTAAATCTTGGGCCGTACAGCCTTCCTCGAAATTCTTCTCCCATTCCGCTAACTCCTCGTCAGTCAGTGTTTCTCGATGCAACGAGGCAAAAGGCGCACAGTCTCTCAAGTTGGTCACGATCGAACTGATTACGATTGGCGTTCCACTGCTTTTCGCCGTCTTGATTATCGCGTTCAAATTGTGGTTGAAGTTGTTGTAAACGCGCTCAAGAGATTGAGCGTTGTGGCGCAGCAGATAGTCCAAAAACATTTCCATGCCACGCCAATTGTCAGGCGTCGATGTGTTTGATTGCTGACGGTTAGCGCTAAAAAACTGCCCTGTACTGGTCTGTTTGAATGCCAAGCTTGCTCGGATTAGCCATAATGGCGTTCCTTGTCCTTCGAAAACACCGCCCGCCCCGAACGGTCCAAGCACCTCGTTATTGCCCATGTAGACAACCCAGGCATCCGCGTTCAGTTGATGGCAATCCTTCGTGATCGGTAGTACCACATGCGAATTGATGGCTGTCACCGCCGCATTGACCACCTCGAACTTTTGGTTCGGGAAACGAACCTCAAGGAGGGTTTCCAGAACACGTGGCAACCCATAGGCCGGTTCGGGATCACCCATGGCTGCTGATCCACCAAAGACGACCACCCGTTTGGTTTTGGGCGGGGTGGCAGCGGTGATCATGATCGGTTGTGAGTTTCTAGAAAGTGCCTTGGGGAAAAAACGCCAGCCAAATTTGAAGTTGTCGCGCAAATGTCCGGGTTTCGAGGAAGCTGGCACGAGAAACCCGGTGGGGTAGGACTCGGTCGTGAGACGAAATCCGATTTCAATGCCAGCCAAAATGACGACTGGAATCAAGAGGATGGAGCAGATGCGGAATAGCCACAAACGGGATCGTGATAGTTTGTTAGGCTGCTGTTTTGTCTTCGTGTCGGCAGCATCTACCAGCGTCTCTTGCGTGGTTGAATCGGAAGCTTGGGGCTGAGGTGAGTTCGACAAGAGTCGGATTCCAAAAAAATATCGGCAGACTAGTTGCACACTGAATTGGACAACATGCCCCGGCAGGGATCGCACTTTGGATTGCAGGACTGAGGCGATACGAAGCGCTCCCCCGGTCCACGGATGTGTTCCTCTATTGTAACCCGAGATGCACCTGGCGAGCGGCCCGTTTCGTTTAAACCGAAGCCGAACAACGGAATTCCATCGATCTTGTCCGATAGGTAGGCATGACTCGCAGATTTAATCGACTTTCGGGATATTACCCCCTTGCCGATGGACACTTGCTCCGTTGGAGCGTTTTGACCTTAAACTGGCTGCCAGCGAATACGATCTGCCCCCTTTTCCCGGGGGAAATGTTGACTTGTGCCGTTTGTCGTGTCCTGGCCATGCTCGGAATGATCGGGGAGCAGTCGGTTGGTACCAGTCACTCCATGTTTGGCGCCGATGCGAATGCTGTTGAACACAATTGTTGGGGATGCGGGGGGTGTGACGAAAAAATTAGTCAATTGAAGTCGGACGGCGGATCCCAGAGGTGAAGTCCCAGAGGTGAAGTCCCAGAGGTGAAGCTTGTGCGCCAGGAGTTGTTGGAGGGTGAACGCAGGAGCGCTGACCGTTGGTAATAACAGTAGCCGTCGGTTTGGCATCAAGCACTCCAGCTGTCTTAATGCTTGCTTTTTGCACGAGCTTCACCAAGTTGATCGGGAGATTTGGGAGATCATGCAACATTGGGGCTGTAAAGTCGTACCGGCGGCTGGACAGCTCTGTCTGGCTGACGGCGGCAATTGTCAGGTAAATCCGGAGCTGGTATTGTGTGCCTCCCTGTGGATTCTTTGAGCGACGATCGCTTGAAATATCCTTTGTCCAGCTCTCCTCCGCGTTTTGGTGGTTGGGGATCGGATGTGCAGGTACTGTTTTCCGATCTCTTTTTCTTGCGGGGATGAATCGTTGGACAACTATCTGAAGCCGTATGGTGACATTGAGCTGCAACGTCGCATGGTGAGTGATCGTTATCGCACTGACGCTTTTGCAGCAGCAATTCGTGAATGTGTGCAGCCGGGTGACCGCGTTATGGATGTGGGGACCGGTACGGGAATCCTCGCCATGTTAGCCGCGCGGGCAGGCGCTGAATCGGTGTGCGCTGTTGACATTACCGACATTGCTGAAGTTGCAAAGTATTTAATCGAAGTCAATGATTTGTCGGGACGAATTCAAGTGTTGCAGGAGGCAGCCGACGAAGTTCATCTTGATCATGAGGTTGACCTGATCGTCAGTGAATGGCTTGGGCATGCTGCATTTGCAGAGGGGATGTTACATGCTGTCCTCCAAGCCCGACGAAACAATCTGGCGGCGACTGGGCGAATGATGCCATCTCATGTTCGAGTGCTGTTAGCTCCGCTTGACGATCCTATTCTCTACCGCAACGAGGGGCCAGGATTTTGGCGAACGCCTGTCCATGGTATCGATTTAAGCGCACTACAAGATGTTGAGCTTGCTCAGGGACGTCCGCTGCAAATTCGCATCGAACCGGCGGCCTTGCTTGCGCCGGGCCAAATTCTGCTCGAACTCGATCTGCTTACGACAAACATGGAAGATATTTGCTTTGAAGGTCAGTTCAGCTTCCTACCCAATCGCGATGGAGTGCTCAATGGGTTTGGTCTTTGGTTTGAAGCGCAGTTGTCGCCGAGTATTGAACTCGATACTGGTCCGCATAGCCCTGAAACACACTGGTCGCAGACCTACGTGGCGTTCAAGCCGCAGTCGATTCGTGCTGGCGAACAACTCGATGTGAACGTGAGGTTCGCCTATGATTCTAACCCAATCGATGTTCAGCGAGCGGTCGATCTCAGTCTGGCGATCGCAGATACGGAGCTCAATTATTCCATCGATTGATGGATTTGCTCCCGTCAGGTCCTTGCAAGCGGTTTCGTGCGGCTTACAACGCAAAGGCTGTTCGAGTGCCGTCGCGGCGATCCAACGATGGGCGGCTTGTTTGCGGGCGAAGTGCGTGTTTGGAGTGTATTCCATTGCCTGGGACCGAGCACGCCACGTAAGGTAGATTCAAGTAGGAACAGGATGGGAATGCCGTGTGCCGCACGAAAAGTTCGTGATGTGTTTTCTCAACATGCATTATTTTCGGGGGGAATCGGTGCTCGAGCGTTTGCGTTGTCAAATGAGTTTCATCGAAGAGCAGCCAACGCGTGGATTCGTACCCAGTGATGAACCCGTTTCGTAAGGTCACTTGACGTGTGAGACTTCGCTGCTGAAGCAACTGGCAGATGGATTCACAAGGTATTGAAGATGAGCTGGTTTATCAGAATAACTCTAATCTGGGGAACCCTATTTGGGATCGGTCGAACCGTTGAGGCGATCGTTTTATTCGACGCGACAGTTGGAACAACTCCTGATGCACAGGGATGGTTGTTTGCAACGGATCCGCCGATTGGAGCAGCCTCGCACCAATCGATCGTTGGCGGATTGCTGTTATTGAACACACGCGATGATATCTCGGAGCAGGCTGGTTATTTTAGTAAGGTTCCTTTTTTGTCATTTCAGCATCCTGATCATCCTGTGATCGATCTGAGCTTGGCTTCGTATTCGATAACTTTCGGCATGCGACAAGTCGCTGGTAGCAACCTTCCGGACACTGATCCGCTTGCTGTAGGTGAGCACAATCGGGGAGGATTCGCTCTGATTGCGATTAGCGAGGATCTCAGTGGTATCGAACTTCAATTTCAAACCGACCAGATTGTTGCGTTGGACGACGAAAACACAGCATTCCCGATTGGTGAGTCTCAGGCATTTGATTCAACTGCTGCTTTATATGATTTTGAACTCAAACTCTCGCAGACAGGTTATGAGTTACTTGTTGATGACTTGTTGTTACTTGAGGGGTCATTGAGAAATTATGCTTCGATCGCTCCGGATCCACCCAAGGACTTTCCATACACCACGCCAAGTTTCTTTTTTTGGGGCGACAATACGGGACGCGGCGAAGCCTTGAGTGAAGTCACTCAATTTGAGGTCAACGTCGTTCCAGAGCCTGTCTCCTGGAGACTTGCTGTGACGAGTTTTTTCTTGATCGGTGTTTGCCATCGTTGTTGGGGCAGAACTTGTTGATGATCGATCAGTTTTGATCGATCCACGCCCAAAGGTATTCGCAAGCGAGGCTGCGATAGGGTCGCCATGGCTCGGCGATTTCTCGCATACGCCGATCAAGTGCAGGTCCTCGACTCCGTAAACGGTATCGTTTGATGATTGCATTGCGGATGCCCAGGTCATTTGTTGGAAACACATCGGGGCGTTTGAGTGTGAACATCAGAATCATTTGTGCCGACCAAAGGCCCACTCCTTTGATCGAGGTCAATTGCTCGATTACGTCCTCCTCCTTCATGGAGCTCCATGCGGCCCCTGGCGGTTTGTGCTCACACCAATGTTTTGCCACATTTCGAACATAGCCGCTTTTCTGTCGCGATAAACCGGCTGTCGTCAAGTCGGATTCATGTAATTGAAGCACTGACTTTGCGTGAGGGTAGCCGGTCTTGAAAAGATCGGTAAAGCGTTGATGAATGGTGGTCGCCGCTTTTCCGGAAAGTTGCTGAAAGATGATTGTTTTTAGCAAGTTGGCATAAACATCTCCATCGATCTGGCGATGTTTAAGCCGTGTGCTGGCAATGATCTCCTGCAATCGGGGATCCTGACTCAGATGTGCTCTCGCTTTACGACTCATTGGGAGGCGCCTTGGTTTTAGCCTGTTTCCAGCCTCAGTGCCCGGGTTTTTGGTGCCGCGGTATCCGATTGCACTCGTAAGCGTCCCCGTGACGCGTCTGGGAAAAGGTGGCTGGTTGGCTTTGTATGATCAGACGTCACAGAGTGCAACAGCCTCGGACAGGCTCGTCAATGGATCTCGCTGGGGAATGAACTCTTGTCCGAGGTAGCCGTCGAATCCGGATTCGACGATTGCATTGCAGATTGCTGGATAGTTGAGTTCCTGTTGCTGATCGAGTTCGTGTCGGCCAGGGTTTCCGGCTGTATGATAGTGACCAAAGTACATGTGGTTGTCTTGAATTGAACGGATAATGTCTCCTTCCATGATTTGCATGTGATAAATGTCGTAGAGCAACCGAAAGTTGTCGGAGCCGACTTGCTTAACCAGTTCAATTCCCCAGTTACTCTTGTCACACATGTAGTCCGGATGATTCACCCGACTATTGAGTAGCTCCATGTTGATCACGACGCCCGCTTTTTCTGCAACGGGAGTGATTTGTTTTAATGCCTTCACACAATTCTTAAGCCCTGTTTTATCGTCGATACCGTTGCGATTGCCCGAAAAGCAAATGACATTACGGAAGCCAGCTTTTGCATTTGCCTCGATTCCTGTGTTGATTGCTTTCAAACAAGAATCGTGGTTTGCGACGTCATTGAGACCTTTGCCAATCGAGTGTGAGGTCGTCATGGTGCAAACGAGGCCGTGCTTTTGCACGATTGGAAACTCTTTGGGCTGTAGTAAATCGACACCTACGAGTCCCATCGACTTGGCAGCCTGAGCCAATTGGTCCAGTGAGAATTTGGGGAAACACCACTTGCAAACCGTTTGTTTTATTCGCCCTTTTTTTGCGACGGGTTCCTGCCCGACTGTTTCATCAAGGGAAAGCGAACTCGCAAAAGCGAATGCTGCGGAGGCCTGTAGCAGTTGCCGGCGAGATGAGGCGTGCGTTATCGGATCTTTCATGTTGATGCTCCGTGGGTAATCGGGTTCATCGCAAAACGCTTCGCCGTTTACCTGTCCATGGCGACGCATGCTTTGGGAAAATGAATTCGTAGTATACGAAACTTAAAGTTTGCCCGGGAATAACTGGATCCAAATAGTTGATTGCAGCCGCAAACTGCTTTCTATCTTCGGAGATGAATTTCAGGACGGAATGCCATCGTGAAGTCGACAGTTTGTTTGGTGTCGAGGTGAGTGCCGTGAAAGATCAGCCAATCAGTGATGTGTTGTGAGAGAGCAATTTAAGAAGCTTTTGGGACGAAAACGGCTGCGTAAAAAAACGCCGGGACTAACTTTCTATCGTTACGCTTACGCTTTCCATCGCTATCGACGTTGGTTGATGATGGCTTCCGCACCTTGTCCCCAGATGCTTTGACGTTGATTGTCGAATTCAACGAGGAAACCGTTTGGCGATGCAGTGAGCGTGAGTTCGTCCCGTGTGTGGGTCAAAATACCGTAAGCATGTCTGGGAATTGGGAGATTGAGTTGGTTGCGGTGCCTGGCCTATTTTAGCGCATCAGCCTGTTTTCGATGTCGGGAGAGTGAGTCGCACGTGTGGGGGCGACGAGCCGATCGCCCGTTTGATAACAGATTGTCGAAAAAGCGGTGACGACGTTTGCCATTCATTCGGCTTCCGAACTTAAGTCAGCAAGCGTCGGTTGCGTCGCGAAACCGGATATTCCCTCTTGGTTGACCCCACTGATCCACCGATTTTCGGTCGCGTCGATTTGTTGAGCAAAGAAATAAGAAAAAGTCACTTTTCAGCAGTTCGTGACATGATTCAACCGCTGCCAGCTGAGCAGACCGAGATGCGACCCGTGAAATGAACTTGGATTCTCTTTCACGTTGTGGCACCTTGCCTTCACAGGCATCAAAACGAAGTGGCGTTGAGGATCCCGATACGATCTATCGCGATTTGCCTGCTTTCGATGCTGGTATTTGAAATTGTCGATCGGTTTGACGATTTCAGGGCAAGTGCCGAAATGGGACGGATTGGATGTCAATCGATGAACTTGCTCTCTGTCGTTTCAAGATGCAGGGGGCGAACGATGTTGGCCCCGCTACAAGCGAATCATGGCGAGTTTGTGGTTGCTTGCCAATGAATGATTCCTGTTATTTGCCGACATCCTTCGTCTGTTCCTTGTTCGGCTTCGCGAAGTCACCGGCGGTGATTACAACCAGTCGATCGGGCTTGATGTAAGCTCGTAGTGCGTTGACGACATCTGCCGTCGTAAGCGCCTGAATCTGTGCTTCGCGATCGGCGTAATAGGCCATGGTCCGATCGACGTAAAGATTGCTACTGAGAATGCTGGCCAGAATAGAATCGTTCGCTCGGCTGACACGTTGACGTTGTAAGTAGCCTTGTTTTGCTTGTTCAAGCTCCTCGTCTGTGATGCCCTTTTTTAAAAGTAGTTCCAGTTCTTCCTGGATGACAGCGACGACTTTTGGCGTGTTTTGCGGGTTAGAGATCGCGCTGATTCGAAAGCTAGCGACGCGGTCAATTGGATGAGCCGAGAAGCGTGAACTCACGCCATAAGAAAGTCCCTCTTGCTGGCGGACGCGATTTCCCAAACGCGAAGAAAGCGAGCCGCCGCCAAAGATGAAGTTGCCAATTAGCAGCGCGGGATAGTCCTTGTTTTCGTCACGCATCGCAACCGTCAATCCCGCCGAATACTGTGCATTCGCCTTGTCGGGAGTTTCGATCGCTACGCTTTCACCGGCAACGTTGAATAGTTCGCTGGGCACGCGTTCAAAACGGCGTTTGGCACTCCAGCCATTTCCCAGATCTGCAAGTGCCGGCTGGACCTCCGCTGGGTCAAAGTCACCGACAACGATGATTTCTCCCGCCTGTGCACCAAGGAACTCACGATACAACGTTGCAACCTTTTCATTGGTAAGTTCTTTGTACCATTTTTCACTCTCGTTAAATGTCGGCACATATCGAACGCTGTTGGCAGGGTAGGGCGACAGGATTCGGCTGAGTCGATTGGTGGCGAGCACATGCGGTTGCGTCCGAACCTGGGCGATGGCGGCGACCTGGCGATTACGCAAGATCTCGAATTCCTTCTCTGAGAGAGCCGGTTCGCGCAAAACCTGCTTGAGCAGTCCAATGACGTCAAGGAGTGTTTCTCGCTTGGTTTCTACTGCGAAGTTTGCCAGCCCGTAGGGCGAGCCTGATCCGGCAAGTTGTGCTTGGAGCCGATCAAGTTGATCCTCGAGCTGTGCTCGACCAAGTTGCTTTGTGCCACGGGTCATTAGCACTGGCAAGAATTCTGCTGCAGCGTGGTACCCAACAAGACTTTTTGCATCTCCAAACCTCAGGGTGACCTGCAGTTGTACGGCGTTGCCACGCGTCTCTTTGGGCAACATCGCGAGCTTCATTCCGCTTGGTAGAGTTGTACGAATCGTTTTAGCTTCGATTGCTGCCGGCGAGGTGTCAAAAGCGGCGACTTCTGCTTTCGCCTCTCGTCCTTTGAAGTCGGCAAGCAATGCTTCAATGTCGGGTGTTGCAGGTACTGCGACCCGTTCCGGTTCCTTGGACGGAATGTAAACCCCTAAGGTGCGGTTGCTGCGTGCGAGGTATTCCGAGGCGACGCGTGTGACATCGGCGGGGGTGACGGCTTCGATGCGATCACGGTAGAGAAAGTACAGTCGCCAGTCGCCTTGAGAGACCCAATTGCTCAATTCGACGGCGATTGACGAAGTATCTGCCTGCGCCAGTTCCCACTGTTTCAGAATCTTGCGCTTGGCGCGTTCGACTTCGGTTTCGGTCACGCCGTCTTTTTCGACCGATTCGACGTTGGCAAGGATGATGTCTCGGACTTCATCCAAGTTCTCACCATCCGGTACCGACGCGAAGACCCAAAACAAGCCTGGGTCATGAGAGCCACGAGCAAAGGCGAACACCTGTGTCGCTTTTTGGCTTTCAACGAGATTCTTGTAAAGACGGCCCGATGGTGCGGACGTTAAGATGTTTGCTAACACTGACAGTGGAGCATAGTCCCCATGAGCGCCCGATGGCACATGATAGGCAGCTGCAACAGCACCCACTTCACCGACACGGCGTAACTCGACAGAACGTTGCCCATCTTGAGCTGGCTCAATCGTGTACGTGTTGTCAAGCTTGCGGGTGGGACGCGGAATCGTACCGAAATATTTGTTGATGTAAGTCAATGCTTTGGCTTCATTAAACTTTCCAGCCACAATTAAGAATGCGTTGTCGGGTTGGTAATATCGTCGGTAGAAATCACGTAGCTTGTTGATAGGTACTCGTTCGATGTCACTTCGATTACCAATCGTCGTTTTGCCATAGTTGTGCCACTCAAAAGCAGCCGCTGCGATACGCTTTCTCAAGACCGCAAGGGGTTGGTTCTCTCCTCGCTCAAACTCGTTCCTGACAACCGTCATTTCAGAGGCGAGGTCTTCACCTTTGATGAAGCTATTGATCATTCGGTCAGCTTCTAACCGGATGGCAAATTCAAGATTCTCATCGCTGGCCGGAAGCGTCTCGTAATAGTTGGTTCGATCTAAGGAGGTTGTTCCGTTGAATTTCGCGCCTCGATCTTGCAACGCTTTTGGTACATTGGGATGTAAGGGTGTTCCTTTGAAGACCATGTGCTCAAGGAGATGAGCCATGCCGGCCTCTCCGTATCCTTCATGTCGCGATCCCACCATGATCGTGAGATTGACTGTCACGGTTGGACGAGATGGGTCCGGCAACAACAAAACTCTGAGACCGTTTGCGAGTTTATATTCGGTAATTCCCTCGACGGTCCGAATTTTTGTTGCTTTTTCAGGCGCTGTTTCTGCACTCCAGGCGAGGCCTGTTATCGCTACAGCAATCAGTAGCCCGAAAATACCCGTCGTTTTTAAACTCACGGTAAATCACCTTTGTTGGCCGGTTTTCGTTCTTGGGAGGTTTTGCTCTGGCGACGCCTTTCGTCCGCCGGTCGGTATCATCCCCTTGCTTCGCCCGATGTGCAACCGAGCTTAGAAGAGCGAACAGTAGATTCTCCTTGATCAGAAAGAAAATTCTTGTTTTTCTGAATAGAAACCGCTTAGCCGGAATCTCAACCTGGCTGCCAGCCGCCAGTCGGTCGATGATGGCTCCGGTGGCTGCGGAGGTTGTCGGTTTGGGAAAGGCCAAGTGAAAGCACGGCGGAACACGGCGATTTGAGTTAGATCAGTTGGAGAGCCGGCATGGTCTGCTCGCCCAGACGTTACTTTTTGCGAGGGAGGTTTTTTATTCAATACTCGTCCGATTCGTGGTAGCCAAAGTTCAAGGAAATTTACTCTTCGTCCAAAGCGATGGGGGCGGATTGCCGGGCTGCTGTTTATATTCTTACCGATTGTTTGCTATTCGTTTCTCCGGCAGCTAAAATCGGAGCACGCCGAATTCTCGGTCTGACTGCGGCATTCAAGTTGCGGGTGTTAGCCGTTCAGTTGAATTGGATGCTGCTTGGTGGGCGCGAGGTAGCGGAGGCTGCATTTTGAAATTGCTTTATCCCCAAGAGTTTCGGAGGAAACTGGAATGATCGAGGCGTTGATTCAGATGATTTGTGCAAAAAGAGAATCGATCGATAGACTTCAGTCTTTCAGATTCATCTGTTTTGCTTTGTTAGTGTCGACGTTTCTGAGTACTCAAAGCTTTGCCGCTTTTTGGACCGGCGAAGGGGAGGATACTCTGTGGGACAATCCAGAAAACTGGTCGGGAAACAAAGTTCCTGTTGGAACTTCCGCGTTCGTCAGTGGAACCCCGGCCCGAGGTAAAAAGGGACCCCTTATCGAAGAGGGGATGGAAGCAAGCGTGTCCGTGATGATTGGTGACGATGGTTCTCCCAAGCTGAGAATGACCGGCGGCAGTCTCGACGTCACAGGTAGAGGGATTTTCTGGGGGGAGTTCGGTAGGGCGACCTTCGAAATGAGTGGTGGCGTTGTCAACTTAACCGGCAACCCCGGTATGCTCATCATGGGCGATCAAAGCACGGTGGATGCTCCGAAAAGCTCCACGGGAATCTTGGAAATGACCGGCGGCGAGTTTAATGTCAATGGTCTTGAGATGCCGGGAGATGGACAGCGGGGAGTTGGCGAAATCGGACTTTATGGTGGCACGCTGAACGTCGGCAGTCGAGATTTGAATCTGTACCGAGGTGCAGAAATTGACATCACCGAAGGTGTGTTGACGGTTGCAGGCGACAAGCGAGATGACATCGCTTCCTACATCCAAAGCAAATGGTTGAAAGGCTATGATGGCGATGCGGAACTGGCCGTGACATTTGCCGGTGGCCGTACGACGGTGAAAGCGATCGATCCTAATCCTTCGATCCCTGGCGATTACAACGAGAATGGTCTGTTAGATGTTATTGATCTCGATCTGCATGCGTCCCAGGGGATCGCGAAGCAGAATCTGGATTACGACACGAACGGTGACGGTTTCGTAAACACGACTGACCGTGTTGTTTGGACCAACTTTCTCAAAAATACCTGGATGGGAGATGCGGACCTCAGCGGTGAATTCGATAGTTCTGACTTGGTCACCGTATTCGCTTTTGCGAAGTACGAGACGGGTGCATTAGCGACTTGGCGTCAGGGTGACTGGAATGGCGACATGCGGTTCGGTTCAGGTGACTTAGTCGAAGCTTTCGGCAACGCCGGCTACGACAAAGGTCCTCGACCTGGTGGTCCGAATGCATTAACAGCGGCGGTACCGGAACCATCAACATTTGTCTTACTGTTGATGTCTGGGCTCGTTCTGCTGCGTCGTAAGCGACAGTAAGCCGATCTAGAAGAATCCTTTCGCGGGAGTGTAATCACCGCCGCGAATTAGAAACAGAGGAAGCGTCTGATCGCTTCCTCTGTTTTCGCGCTGCGGGGTATTACTGCGGGGTATTACTGCGGGGTATTACTGCGGGGTATTACTGCGGGGCCATTTCTATTGATCCGAGTTTCCAGATGAGTCACTCTCGGAATGAGCTGGTCCAGCTCAATCCGAGAGTGACTCTCTTTCGTTGACAACTGCTTGAGTCGAGCTTTGCTGATTTCTCGTGCGGGGCATTTTTCGCCATCGCCGGGCCTCTCAGCTCTTGTCTGCTTCGAATTGTGACGAATGGATCTATTCAGGATCTACGTGGCTTTTACATTCTAGGCGGAATAGGTGCAAATTGAGGAGCTTAACGCGAAGCAGAACGGATCGCTTGCTTTGCGATCCTCCCCGACCATAAAATGATTTTGTTTACAAGCGTATGGTGATTTGGTTACCGATTGATTGAAAGGCTACCGCACCGGACCACGACCGCCCCTGGAGGCAGTTGCTAATGATTACAGAAACGCAAAACTGGGACGAACGTCGCCTGAATCGATGAGGAGTAGAGATTGACGCACGCAATAATAGATTTCTGTTGGGATGTTTTGAGTGATCGGGATGGAGACCAGCCGAGTCGGAATCGGTTGATTGGGAAACGATCCATCTCATCGGTGTTGAGTTGGGTGACGCTACTTTTTGTCGCCAACTGTGTCCAAGCCCAACCGAAATTTGAGTGTCAGCAAGACGAGGTCATTGTCTGGATGGGAGGAGCTAATCTGTTGCACATGCAGCAGGCGGGCTATCTCGAAGCCTGGCTTGCGAAAGAATTTTCATCACAGCGTCCCTCCTTTCGTGATCTTAGCTGGGAAGCGGACACGGTGTTTCGGCAGGGAACTATTTTCGAGCGTTGGCGAATCGATGGATTCGGGAACCTTGATGATCAACTCGAACGTGTCGGAGCGACGACCATAATCGCTCAATTCGGTCAGTTGGAGTCGATGGCCGGTTTGCGTGGTCGGGATGAATTTATCACGGCTTACAAAAAGTTGATTGACCTCTATCAGAAACACGGCCGGCAGATTGTATTGATTGCGCCGTCTCGTTTTGAATCACCACCGGATCGTTTGATTCCGAATTTGAGCCAACATAACGCCGACCTAGGGTTGTACGTTGATGCGATCAAGCAGCTCGCGACCGATCGGGGCTTGAACTTTGTCGACCTATATTCCAGCGAACTCTCCGACTTAACAGACGATGGAATGCATGTCCGACCAGCGTCTCAATTAGCGATGTCGCGGGAAATTGCCAATCAGTTGGGTGTGGAGACGGAAGAGATAGAAGGTTTGGAGTTGTTGCGAAGCGCGGTGATTGAAAGACATCGACTTTGGTATGACTATTGGCGTCCTGCCAACTGGAAGTTGCTCTATGGGGATGATGGCGAACGACAATTCACACGCGGGGGGGAGAATTACATCCCTTTTAAGGCAGAGTGGCGAAAGCTGTTGCCTTTGATTGATCAGGCCGAACAACGAGTCTGGCAGGTTGCGAGTGACGGCGAGGATCTTGGGCTTAAGCGACCAACGCCGGAAGTGTTGCATGGTGCTGCAGATGCGGATATCGATGTTGAACTGTCGTCGTTCTCGACGATCGCAGGATTAAAAGTCAATCTGTTCGCGTCCGAACGCGAAGGGTTGACGTCGCCACTTGCGTTGCGTTGGGACCCACAAGGTCGCATGTATGTAACCGTTACCACGACTTATCCTCATGTGTTCCCGGGAGATTTGCCCAACGACAAAATTATCATGTTGGAGGACACGAATGGTGACGGCAAAGCGGATCGTTCGATCGTGTTTGCGGAAGGCTTGAACATTCCCACGGGTTTGGAATTTGGAGACGGAGGCGTTTACGTTGGTCAAAATACCGAATTGCTTTTTTTGAAAGACCATGACGGTGATGGAAAGGCGGATGAGCGACGTCGGCTGCTGGGTGGTTTTGGCAATGGCGATTCTCATCAAACGATCAATTCATTCATCTGGAGTCCGGGTGGTGAATTGTTCTTTGGACAGGGGGATGGCTGCGAATCACGTGTGGAAACCCCTTGGGGCTCAAGCGATCTTTATCAGGCAGGTTTTTATCGTTTCCGTCCCAAGCGATTGCAGTTGGACCCGCTTTTGGATGATTTCATGGGGCCCGGTAATCCGTGGGGAGTTGCCTTTGACGCTTGGGGACAAATCTTCAGTGTTGATGGTGCCGGGGGCGTGACCTTTCTTTCACCCGGACAGGTTTCCACCTCACACCGATTGAGAATTCGCACGATCGGGAAACCAGGAGGCTATTGCGGGATTGGCTATCTCGATGGGCGTCATCTTCCCCCAGCTTTACGTGGTAGTTTTGCCATCGGCGATTACAAAGCGAATCGCATCAAACGATTTACGGTAGCAAGCCAACAAGCCGGTTTTAAACTCGAATGGCAGCCCCCTTTACTTCATTCGAAGCATCGTAATTTTCGCCCGATTGATGTGAAGGTTGGCCCTGATGGAGCGATCTACGTCGTGGATTGGTACAATCCGATCGCCTGTCATCAAGATGATGCTTATCGTGATCCAACGCGTGACAAAGCGCATGGACGGATCTGGCGAATCTCGACGCAAGAACCGACGATTCAGCCACCAAAACTGAGCCAGATTTCGACGGCTGAAGTTCTCGATGGATTGATGGCGCCCGAACATTGGACTCGTTATCAGGCGAAACGGACGCTCACCGAACGTGACGTTAACGAGGTGGCAACTGAACTCAATCGATGGGTTCGTGAGCTCGATCCGCAGCAACCTGCTTATGAGCATCATCTGTACGAAGCTTTGGGGGCCTACGAGACAATTGAGGTGGTCGAACCCTCGCTCTTGACGCGTTTACTCCATGCGCGTGAACCCATGGCACGAGCCTATGCGACTCGTGTAGTCGGTCGTTGGCATGATCGATTGGAGAGCCCATTGACCTTGCTGGCGGAACGCGTTCGAGATGAGCATCCACTTGTCCGAATGGAGGCGGTGATCGCCTGCTCAGCAATCAATTCACCCTTGTCGATGGTTGTCGCTGCCTGTGTCAGCGACCAACCTCGAGACGAATGGATTGAATATGCGTTCAAGCAAACGATCCATCAATTACGCCCCTCGTGGTTTCCTGCTTTCCAACGGGGGGAACTGAATTTTGAACAACCGAAACATTTGATTGCGGTGTTAAACGAGGTAGGCGGCCAGGAGGTCGTAGAAAGCCTCAAGCAACTGGTTGGCTCCCAGGAGCTGTCTCGTGACGCCCGGGCTACTGCTTCCGCTGCAATTTTTGCGGTGGGTGCTCCGCAGGATTTGTGCGATTTTGGCCTTGATGTGTCGCAATTCGAAGAAGCCGAGGTTTATCAGGCTGCCTTTCACGCGGAGGTCCTTTCGCGTTTGGTGGAGGTCGCTCGCTTTCGAGACGTTCGGCCTGCAGGTGATTTGGCCGATCTCCTACTGCCCTTTTTGAGCGATGGGAATGACTCTTCACTTCAAGCTCAAACCTTGACGCTGATTGGCATTTGGGGCGTGGTTGAATTGGGGGAACGTGTCTCGGAGATGGCTCAAGATAATCGTTTGCCATCGGCCACACGGACGGCTGCTTTGCATGCGATGGGACAGATGAAGCTGCCAGGCTCTGAAGCTGTCTTGGTCAAAGTCGCCACTTCGAATGTAGCCTTCTCAATTCGCGCCGCAGCGGTGCAGGCACTCATCGGAAGAAACGTGTCGTTGGCGGCCGAGCTGGCAGGCCAGCTTTTTCGGGATCTCGATCAGCCGGATGCCGTCGAAACCGAATCCGTTTTGCAGGCGTTTCTTGATCAGCAGGGAGGCGCAGAGGCTCTCGCGATGTCATTGCGCGAAACGCCACTTTCCCTTCACCGTGCCAAACAAATGTTACGATCACTGTTTTCCACCGGTCGTTCGGACCAAGTTTTGTTGGATGTCTTAAATCGCTCTGCGGGGACGGCCTCGATATTACCGGAATTCAGTGAGGCGGAGGTGGCGCAACTTGTGACGGAGGCGGCCCAGCGGGGTGTGCCCGCACGTGGTGAAAAATGGTTTCGATCGCTGGCCTGCATTTCCTGCCATCAAGTGGGGGGGGAAGGTGACACGCAAATTGGCCCTGATCTGACCTCAATCGGTACAACCCTCGCGCCTGAACGAATTACCGAAGAGTTACTCTGGCCAAATCGGCAAGTCAAAGAGGGCTACTCAGTGGTCCAGGTGATTACCCATCAAGGCAAGATTTATCAGGGGTATGAACGTAACTCAAAGAAAAATCGATCATCCGGTGAGTTGTTGTTGCAAAAGATTGGTTCGTCCGAAACGGTCTCTATCAAACGAGAGGACATTGACGAGCTAGTGACAACAGGAAGCCCGATGCCTCGCGGACTGACCTCGGTACTTTCCCGTCCGCAATTGTTGGACCTCATTCAATACCTTTCAGATCTTGGGGAAATCAAATGAACTGTCGCTGCCGAATTCTGTTTCTTTTCGCCCTGATCCTCACGGTGCCCAGCATCGGGTCCGCGGCGGAATCGGACGTCGAAGCCGGTTTTGTCTCAATCTTCGACGGCAAGACTCTTGACGGTTGGACAGTGATGCCGGCAAAGGCTGTAAAGGCTTGGCAAGTTGAAAAGGGTGCCATTGTTGGCAATGGTGACAAGGGTCGAAGTTATTTAGTTTACGACAAGCACGACATTGCTGATTTTGAACTCAAGCTCAGTTATCGCTTTCCAGGGAAAGGAAATAGTGGGGTGAGTATTCGCGCCCGTGAAGATGAAACCGGAAAGCGCGGCTTTCAGAGTTACCACGCCGATTTTGGTCATGTGGGAATTGGTCGACAGGTTCTCGGTGCATGGGATTTTCATACGCCAGGTCGCACCGAGCACGCTTGCTTTCGAGGCGATCGGCTGGTGATTGATGAAAATGACCAACCCGCGATCACAAAAATTGATGGAGCCGTGACTTTAGACGATATTCATCGTGGTGGGTGGAATGATGTTCGAGTCGTTGCTCAGGGCAACCAATTCCGTTTTTATATCAATGGCAAGCTGTCATCGGAGTTTATCGAACATTTGGAGGCGAAACGCCGCCTACATAAGGGGATGATTCAGCTTCAATTGCACGACCCTGGGATGATTGTGGAGTTTAAGAATCTGCAGCTCAAAATTCTCAAATGAAACGTAAGTGAAAGAGAGTCTGTCGAGAATCGGCTGTCTTTCGGGCGTAAAATGCCGCAGAGTTGTCTGTAACTCATTTTGGCTGAGTTGATTGCGGGAAATCGTGCAGGCAAGTTGATGATTGCATCCGCTTGAACTGCGTAAGACAATGGGAAACGTCGTTTTTTGAACTGGGCAAGTGGAAGGTTCAAAAGAGAACATTGACATGGATGATTTGCTGGTTAATCGACGAGAGCTCCTACGTATTGGCGGTGTCTCTATCTTGGGCGGGCTTGTGTCGCAACACGGCGAAGCGGCCTCCGTGGCACCGCAAGCGGAGAGCTGTATTTTTATCTTGTTGCAAGGTGGTCCGAGTCATATCGATTTATGGGATCCAAAACCGAAGGCACCGCCGGAAATTCGAGGCCCCTACCAGACCATTCGGACCTCCGTGCCCGGTGTCGAATTTGGTGAACCTCTTTCTCACACGGCTCGGGTGGCTCATCATTTGTCCGTGGTGCGATCAATGACTCATCGATTCACCAATCATATTGCGGGTACATATGTCACTTTAACAGGCTCAGTGAATCAACCCGACCAGGATCGGGAAGCCCATGTTAACGATTTTCCGGGGCCTGGCGCGGTCTTGAATCATCTAACTCGAAGCGTGGGATCCGTGCCTTGTAGCGTTTCGCTCCCCAATTGGTTGAGCATTCCCGGGCCTTCCAATCGTATGCCGGGACAGTACGGCGGATTTCTAGGAGCGGTTTCTGACCCGCTCGTGATCGAGGGTGATCCCAATCGCAACACGTATCAGCCACTTCAACTCGCCATGCAGGCGGGGATGACGAAGATGCGATTGAACAATCGATTGCAACTGATGAAACAACTCGATCAGATGGCTCGTCGCCTCGAAGTGGAGCTACGCCGTAAGCACGATGCGTTGCAACAGTCTGCCTACGATTTGGTGATTGATGGGAGAGTCCGAGAAGCGCTCGACCTTTCCAAGGAATCGACTCATGTGCGAGATCGCTATGGCCGCAACAAGTGTGGTCAGTCATTGTTGGTGGCTCGTCGACTGGTAGAAGCGGGAGTCAAATTCGTCGCTTACAATGCGTTCAATCAGGAATGGGACACGCATGGGAATCTAGAGCCGCGCTACAAACAAATTGTCCCACCGATTGATCAGGGTTTCGCCGCCTTAATTGAAGATCTTGCCAATCGCGGCCTCTTGGACAAAACGCTCGTGATTAATTCAGGAGAATTTGGGCGTACGCCTGTCATCAACAAACAAGCAGGTCGTGATCATTGGCCCAATGTCTATTCCACAACGCTTGCTGGAGGTGGAATCAAGTCAGGGCAAACGGTGGGAGCCAGTGATTGGAAGGGCGGTGAAGTGGCGGATCAGCCTATTTCTCCAGCTGATTTGCTTGCCACCATGTGGCACCAACTTGGGATTTCTCACCAAACAGAGATCCGAGATTCGTTGAATCGTCCCTTTGTGCTGTCGCGAGGGAGTGTTGTTCGCGACTTGATTGCATAGCTCAGGCTCGACGATTGTGAGCGGAATGTTCGGATGTCCAAGAACGAACCGAGTTTGGCAAAGGGCTGGATGAAAGCACGGATCCTTTTTCGCTGCCGGTGAATTTCTCCAGAAACGCCGCCAGGCGATGGGAACCGGTGTCCCAAGGCACGGAGCGAGTTGGCCGGATGCGTGATGATGGCTGACTGGAGCTTCCGCTGACTGAGGCGACAAACGGATTCCTTCTCTGCGCTTTTTAGATTTGCTTTGGTTCTTTCTTGCGCCTCAGGGGGGCGAGGTTCAAAATGAGAAGCAATGCGAGTCGCTAAGGTAACCGCCGTTCCGATTCTTAAACGGTTGTTGAATTTTTGAAGGCATGCTTATCGGCTTCACGTTTCAGCCCTTTCTTGGCTTAAAAGCGTCTTCTTCACAAGCTTCCAAGAATTTCTGTGAGCAAGCACGGAGGTGCGGTTGCATTATAGGATTTGTCGATTAGGTTAGGGAAACTGACAGATCTAAATGCTTTGGTTGTACCGACCGTAGCCTTCCTTGTGGCGTTCGATCCACTTGGCTGCGATGAACTCGCTGGTAGTGAGTTTGGCGGAATTTAGTTACGCAACCTTGATCGTTATTGTTTTGCCACGTTTTTTTCGAGCGGGGACGAAAATGAAAGTTTGGAATTTTAAGTATCTTGTTGCGGGGCTGATGTTAGCCCTCTGTTGTACATCGGTGAAAGCCGATGTCTTTGACCTTGATTTCGAAACCGATCCGGAAGACATGGGCATCGAATTTTTCGGCACATCGGAGTGGCGTGAAGATGATGGGTTTGATGACACCGGATATTTGAGCATTACCGATGCTCTGAATGGCCAACGTGGTGCTATTGTTTTCCCCGACTTGGCAAATGGGGAATCTCTGAAGGCTTTCAGTATCGAAGCTGACTTGCGTGTGGGTGGTGGTACGAGTCGACCTGCGGATGGTTTCAGTTTCAATTTTGCTCGTCCTGGTGACCCTGTCTTAGACGACGGTGAAGGTTGGGCTTCGAGCCCCACCAACGAAGGTAATCTTCCTGAAGAGGGAACAACCACAGGTTTGGCCATCGGCTTTGATGAATGGTTCAGCGGTGGTTCCGACGTTGTTGGCATGAGCATTCGACTCGACAACGATCTCGTCGATCAATACGAATTTCCTTTGTTGAACGGCGAAGTTGACGACCAAGATTCGTTGCAAACGGGCCCTGAAGGGGTTTTCGACGACGAATTACAGGACATGATGGATTGGGCTCATCTTTCGATCGAGCTTTGTGCAAACAACCTGAGTGTTAAATACAAAGACGTCGAAGTGTTCGACCAAGTGGTTGAATACGATCCAACACCTGGTTTGCTTGTTTTCGGTGGTCGAACGGGTGGAGCAAACGCTTATCACCATATCGACAATATCCAGGTCAAGACCGGAACGGATGTTGGCGAAGGTTGTGTCATTATTCCTCCGTCGTACGTCGCAGGCGAAAATGTGATTGGTACGCGAACTTTCGATGCCACCGTGTCGAACCAAGTGTTTGGCCCTGAGCAGCCTGGTGTTTCCGGACACTCCGGCCGTATTGTGACCGACACGGGACTAACGATCGACAGCATGACAGTCGCTGAAGAAATTCTCGAAGACGAAGAAGGCGATGTCGGATCTTACCCGGTTGTTGACATGGCAGGTGGCGGCGGAACGTTCCCCGTGAATCTCCCTTACCCGAACGGTGTCGCCGGTACCGGTCAAGAAGATTTTGCGGTTGAGACCGTCGCGGAAGTAGTGATTCCCGCCGGCACATGGACGGTTGGATTCGGTTCTGATGACGGTGGTGCACTCACGATTCCTGGTGTTGAGTTCACTGTGACTTCTGACACCAACGATAGCTTTGACGATGACCAGATTCGCTTCGAAGGAACTCGTGGTCATGGTTGGACCGTTGGTACTTTCACCTTGGACGAACCGCTAGAAACAGCGATCATCGGACAATTCTTCGAGCGAGGTGGCGGCGACAGTTTTGAAATCGCTGTCATCGAAGGCGAAGTGATTGAGGATGCTAGTCCTGACAATGGTTGGGAATTGCTTGGTGACGGTACGCTCGATTGGTCTGTGAAGCACACGGGTGTGCCTCTCGTCAGTGCCGACTTGAATGCTTCAGTCGTCGCAGAGCGTCCGTTGGAATTTGATGTCAATGGAGACTCCGGATCGGCTGATCAATTGGCGATCGAGAATCCTGACTCAGAAGTTTATACGACGATCTTGGATGTGGATGGTGTGACCTTCCAGATCAAGGGCGTTGGATCGTTCAGCACGGGTGAAAGCTTCAGCATCGTTGATGCGGATCAGATCACGGGAACGCCTATCTTGTCCTCGCTTGATCCTTCCCAGACTTGGGCATTTGATGCTGAGAATGGTTTGCTTTGTTACGAAGTTTGTGCCGGTACTTTGGTCGGCGATTACAACGGTAATGGCCTGCTTGACGCTGAAGACCTGGACTTGAACGCTGCTGTTGGTATCCCAAGCCAGGACTTGGCTTACGACCTCAACAACGATGGTTTGGTCAATACGGCTGATCGCAAGATCTGGGTGAACGACCTGAAGAACACCTGGATGGGTGATGCTGACTTGAACGGCGTCTTCGACAGTGGTGACTTGGTAACCGTCTTCGCAGCAGCGAAGTACGAAACAGGCCAAGCTGCAAGCTGGGGACAAGGCGACTGGAATGGCGACCAAAAGTTCGATTCTGGTGACTTGGTCGAAGCTTTCAGCAACGCTGGTTACAATGCGGGTCAGCGACCTGGTGGTCCTAATCCGGCAACAGCTGCTGTGCCTGAACCCTCCAGCCTCGTATTGGCGATGTTGAGCCTCTTCGGCTTGGTTGGATTCGCTCGTCGACGTAAGTAACCAACGATCGATTTGTTGGCTAACGTTTGATTAATCAAAAAAGGCTTCTTGGGAAACCAAGAGGCCTTTTTTTTTGCGCTGCAAGCGGGCCCGAGAACCGGGGTTCTTCATGTTGTCCCCGATGAAAAGTTGCCAATCCCGACACGGGATGTGACTTTTCATGACCCACTCTTTGTTACGCCTCCTCTTCAACCGCCTTCAAAAGAGTTGAGATGAGCGTGGAAGCGAGATGAGGAGATTTGGGTGTAGCGGTAGGTATAGTTTCGCTGGCCGACCCGGTGAGTGAACGTCTTCGAGTCGGGAAAGACGTCCGTGCGGACGCGGGCGCCATCAAGAGGCCCACCGTAAAAGACGATGTCGAATTCGTCAGACGGGCATCCGTAAGCGACGAACAATTGACGATTCTTGCGACTCACAGCTTTGCTCCAATCTAAACGCGATACGAAGGAAACCGTGGCATCGGTGGAAAGATTAACTTCGGGCTCGGCTGGATTAGCTGGAAGTGCTCACGATTTGAGGACGTAAACGGGAACCCGGTGGACTACCCAACACAGCATCATCTCCGGGGAGAGAATTATAGTGGCCGGCAGCGAATTGGCATTTGTAGAGTCAGGAAATCGTGCATTTCGTCTGTTTTGACGCGATATCTGCTCAGCGCAGTCAGACGGGAGTCGCATGAAAAAAACACTCTGACGTCATGGTCAAAGGACTGGGTTGTTGAGGAGATTCGGGGTGACAGGACGGCTATTGAATTTTTTGCTCGCCCAGTTTCACCTTGGCCTGAATTCATCGCTCGACTGTCTCAGCAAGTTCTCCGTGAGCGCCGAGTGTGCGTGTTGGTACTCTGGCCGTTTCAAATTGAAGTCGGTCTTCTTCACCTACGTCAGTGGGCCGCGAATCGTAAATGCTGAAGTTGACGCATCCTGCGCGAATTTTGTCGAGGTCGAATTAACAGGGGTGGGTTCACAAGGCGCGCTATATGGCTGGCTTCAAATTCTCTGGCAGGATGTCACACTTGGCCGCGCACGGACAATTATCAATAGAGAGCAAGAGAGGCAGCTTGAGCAAGCACTCGTACGTGTACCGTTTCGACGGAATGTGGAGGTGTGTCGCAGAGTGAATCTCGTAACACGCACGTTCCGTTCGTTGGCTCTCCGATCGTGACAGATTCGCACCTGATCTGAGAGCGAATTGTCTGAGCATCCTGTCTGAGCAT
Source organism: Pirellulaceae bacterium (assembly GCA_029243025.1). Taxonomy (NCBI): domain Bacteria; kingdom Pseudomonadati; phylum Planctomycetota; class Planctomycetia; order Pirellulales; family Pirellulaceae; species Pirellulaceae bacterium. Next base: position 71,453 of record JAQWSU010000021.1, read on the forward strand.
CCTTATCTGGAGAAAAACACATGAAATCAAAGACTAGGTCATTCCGCAAGCTGCGGTCGGAATCACTTGAATCGCGACAACTGCTCCACGGTGGCGCTTTGGTCGGTGAACCACCGTCAGCGCCAGATATTGCTGAGAGCGTTTTCACGCGATTGAACACCAACGACGACACTGTCCTTACAGCGGATGACGGCATCGCAGGAAGAGTCTTGGAGCGACTCGCGGATGCTGATACTGACGGCAACGGAATCTCTCAAGCTGAACTAACCTCGCATATCGAGACCCGCATAGCTGAACGATCCGCCGGACATGCCGAAAGATTTGATGCAGCATTCGAGCGTCTCGATAAGAATGATGACGGAAGCGTGACAGCCGACGAAGTCTCAAACCGACGGTGGGAACGCATTTCCGAAGCGGCCGGCAATGACGACGCTGTGACTCAGGATGAACTAAGCGAACACCTGGAGGTGAAACGTGCCGAGCGACAAGTGGGCAACGGCGACACCCGCGCTGAAGCACGTGCAGCACGACAAGAAGCACGGGAAGCGCGACAAGAAGCACGTGCAGCACGACAGGAAGCACGACAGGAAGCACGTGCTGAGGCGGCTCAAGCAGAAACGCCAATCGGTTCACGCATGTCGAACGTGATCCAGAGAGTCCGCAGCCTTGGCCGCTTCCGTCGTTGATAGAGCGATCCTTGGTTGCGCGGAGCGGCCTGTTTAGAGACGAAGCGAAATCGACAAATCAGCCGCTGAGCGTTAACGCACGGCGGCTGATGATCATGTCGGAATCGAACCTGCTTCAGCGGAAAACGAATGGCCGCTGGATGGCGAGCAAACCATTGTTTGACCCTTTCAACAACCTATGCAAACGACCCCTGGCTATCGATTCTTCATAGGAGGCTGATTAGCGTGAGCCCTACCTCAAATCGCCGGTCGGTTGACGGATTCACACTTGTTGAACTTTTAGTTGTAATTGCAATTATCGGACTATTGGTGGCCATTTTGCTACCGGCCGTGAATGCTGCCAGATCAGCAGCCCGTCGCACGCAATGTATCAACAACACAAAACAGATTTGTCTGGCCATTGTCGCGTTTGAATCGGCACGTGGTCACTTACCCCAGCGTCCTTTCTTCAACAATAGGGCGATCTATCTTCAAGACGGCGAAATGAATGGCAAGAAAACAACTTCGACTCAGTTACTACCGTACATCGAAGGCACCACAGGCGTTGCGATTCGTCGTGACTCTGGCCTTTCCGGATCGAGTGTGCTTAGCGAACCCAGTTTCGCCTGCCCCTCCGACGTCGAGCAGATAATTACCGTATCGGCACGAGGAAAGACGTTTGCCGAACAGAAAGGGAATTACGGATTCAACTGGGGGTTTGCCGACTTTCGCAGGCCCGACAAAAATACACAGGGACCTTTCGCAGCCTATGCGGGGAAAACAACGTCCAAGATAAAATTCCAACACATCAGCGACGGGGCGAGCAAGACAATGGCCATAATTGAAATGCGAAAGGCTCCATTTCGATCGACTCAACCTACCCGACTCGTAGACGTACGTGGACGGATTTGGCGAAGCAAGGCGATTGGTGCCTACCACGTGTCTACGCGACAGACGCCCAACTCCGTCGAACCTGATCGAATTGTCCTTTGTTTGGATCGCCCCGACATCGGAATGCCGTGCGACAGGGTGCGGCTAAGAGCAGTTGGACAGGACTCCTACGTGACCGCGCGGAGTGCGCATGCAGGACTTGTCAACGTAGGAATGTGTGACGGATCAGTCCGTTCAATTCCCGATGAGATTGATGTGGCTGTGTGGCGCGCGATGTCGACAATGCGTGGCGGCGAAATTGGCACTCAATCCGATTTGTAATTGGTCAACGATCCAAAGTCACACTTCCCAGATTTCGTACGATAGAAGATAGTAGCAACAAGTTTCAATCACAGAGGTTATCAATTGCGCGAAAAACGAGATCGTTGCGAAATCTTGTTTGAGACGCTCGTGCGTGAGAACGAACGTGCGGTGACAGCGTATTTGCGGACGATGGTCCGCGACCCGGGGCTGGTCGACGACCTTTTTCAAGAAACGCTGATTACGGCTTGGAACAAGTTCGGCGAGTTCGATCCGACTCAGCCATTGGGCCCGTGGCTACGAGGAATTGCCTTCAACTTGGTGCGCAATGCGGCTCGTTCGAGGCGCCGCGACTGCCTAGTATTTGGTCCGACGGCTGAGGAAGCGATCGAGTCAATCTTTAGGAAATTCGACGGTATCAACGAAGCGTGGGAGGAGCAGGTTAGTGCAATTCGCGGCTGCGTCAATGAGTTGCCAGAGCGGTCTCGCAGGATCGTGGAATTGCGATATGAGCGAAACTCGAACGCGGCACAAATCGCTCAGTGCGAGTCAAGTTCACCGGCGGCGATACGCAAACAGTTGCAGCGGATACGACAACTGTTGGCCGAATGCATACAGCGAAAGACGGAGCGTTCGGCACCCGCTTGAGCATTCGATGAAGACGTTTCGATAAATCACAATACGCTTGCGTGCAAAGTTATGTAAGGGTGAATATGAGCGACGACCAAGATAACAATCGCCGGACGAACTCAATCGACGAGTGGCTTGACGGAGACGACGACGGACAGGCAAGCCGGGCCGATTCTGTTGAGGCAGCACTCACCAGCTCGGAACTCGAACAGCTGCTAATGCATAGCATGCTCGCCGGACAATTTGAGCCTGAAGAAGATCGTCAGCGGCGCGTGGAATCGACATTGCATGCGCGTGATCGTGCCCACTCTACCGGGCCGCGCATTGACGGTTCCGATTCATCAGCGGGCGGTCTTGATGACGAATCGAAGACGAATGGGGTGCGAGAGACCGGGCATGTCGGTGTGGATCGCAGTCAATTGGCCCCTGTTGCCAAGCCTTCACCAACGGATAGAACTCGCTTTCGGTGGGTGTCGGCCGTCATGGTAACTGCTGCCTCAATCGCCGTTTTCGCTGTGGTCAGTTTTTTATTGGCGACGCCCAAAAGTGCTCATGCCGCAATGGAACAAGTGATCGCTGCGCTGCGACTTCCGATAACCCGCGTTTATGACGTGCAAGTTACGACGACTTTCGCCGGACGTGAACGAGAACTAGGCGGCACGCTTTATACGCGCTCAACTGATCAATTCGTGGCGACGTTTCCGGACACTCAGCTCTATCCGACGACGATCGGCTCCGATGGCACGAATCGCTGGTGGATTCGTGGCAAAAAAAAATGGAGTTCGAGCGACAGTTGGCAACATGCGGTAAACCGGCGGGAAGCCGTAATTGACCGTCTTACGACGCTGCAATTGCAAATGAATGTGTTCCTCACGGAGTTACCACAGCAATACGAGCTGCGGCTTTTGGCGGAAGAACCGCTGCCGGGTGACCCAGCGGTCATGTGCCGTCCGATTGAGGCCACGCGATCGGAAAACGACATCAACCTACCGCAGACGGTGCGGATTTGGGCTCATCCGGAAACGGGCGTTGTCGTGCGGATGCACTTGTTGCGGGAAAAGTTCAGTCCCGTTGCCGAGAGCCGAGTCGAATTGAATTTGCGCGAAGTCACCGAGGTGCCGGACACGTTTTTTATGGCCGACCATCACGAGCCATAGAGTGGCGAATTCTTTCTCGCCAAATTATCAAATCAGCCGCGCGTTAGCGTCCAGTTTATCTCATCCAAGAACCGGACTCTAGCAAGTGGTGGCTGATGTATCGGACAGCCAATACTCGAACATCCGATTTCGTCTTCCAGCCAATTGATTCACTTGGGAGTCACACTCGTCTGCAATCGGACAAATACTAGTAGTGTGGCACAGCCAAATTTTTTGGTAGCTGGATTCGCAAGAATTCAGTTGGATCGACAAAACTGAACTTTGCGAGTCCAGCGACAAAGTGCCGAACCCGAGAATAGTGTCGTGACTGACTACTAGTAGAGGGCGGCAGCTAGCCGTTTCGGAACGCAATCCATAGTAAGGAAATGACCATGTTACGATTCACCAAGTCAGTTTTTGGAGCAGTGCTGTTTGTCAGCGCTGTCGGAACCGCACAAGGGCAACAACAAGTTACCTTCTCCGATCACATTGCGAAGATCATCTACGCGAAGTGCAGTTCATGCCATCGTCCGGGACAAGCGGGGCCATTCGATTTGTTAACGTACGATGACATAGCGGAACGAGCTGATACGATCAAAGCGGTTGTCGATGACGGGTATATGCCACCGTGGAAAAACATGACCGACGACGTCTCGTTTCAACATGACCGGCGGCTTACGAGAGACGAGTTTCAGCTGATCCAACGCTGGGTCGCAGCCGGCGCCCCACAAGGCAACCCGCGAACCGCGCCGCCGCTGCCTAAGTTTCCCACTGAGTGGCAACTCGGTCGGCCCGATGTGGTAGTCGAAATGAACGGTAGCTTTGACGTTCCCGCGAGTGGTCCCGACGTCTATCGCTCGTTTGTCTTTCAGCTTGATTTGCCCGAACACAAATGGGTGAAGGCGGTCGAGGTTAAGTCGCAAGCAAAATCTGCGTTGCATCACGCGCTCTTCTTTGTGGATGCAGCCAAGTCGTCGCGATCCGAAGACGGCAAAGACGGCAAGCCGGGGATGTCAGGAATGGGCTTTCTTGGACGGGCCGCGATGGCATCCGCCAACGCCCGGAACAAGGACGCGTCAATTCAGCCGTCGATTTCACTGGGCGGATACGTACCGGGAACGACGCCCATGCTACTGCCCGGAGACAATGCCATGCTGCTTCCCAAGGGATCGGACATTGTGATGCAGGTACACTTCCATCCAACTGGCAAACACGAAACCGAACACGCCAAACTGGCGTTGTACTTGGCTGATCGACCGCCGTCACGACAACTGACCACGATTAAGATTCCACCGCTGTTTGGACGGTTCTCCAACATCGACATTCCTGCTGGCAAGACAGACTATGCGCTGATCGATTCGTTTACCTTGCCGGTCGATGTGAATGCAATTCGCGCGTCGGGGCACGCTCATTATCTCGGCAAGGAAATGTGCATGACCGCAAGACTGCCAAGTGGCAAGATGCTTGACCTGTTGCAGATTCACGAATGGGACTTGGACTGGCAGGACATGTATCAGTTCTCAAGTCCTGTCGCACTGCCTGCGGGAACTGTCATCCATGGAAAGGTCCTTTACGACAACTCGAAAGCGAATCCGTCGAACCCAAGCAATCCGCCAAAACGAGTGGCATGGGGCCGCGAGTCATTCGACGAGATGGGTAGTGTTAGTCTACAAGTCGTCGCCAAAAACGCGAGCGATCAGGCTCGGCTCAACGAGGCCGTTCGCGGGAAAATGCGTCGTGCATTCGTGACTGCCGCGCGCAATGGTCAACTTGGAGGAGGCAACCGCGAAAGTGGACCGGCACAATCGATCGCCGATGACCGTCTGGACGCGAATCGTGATGGTCGTATTCAACGTTCAGAATTAGCGGGGCAGTTCCCTCGCGGCGAACAGATCTTCAATCGCCTCGATGAAAACAAAGACGGCGTGCTGGATAAAGTCGAACTGGAAGCAGCTCGCGGCAGGATGAACCGATTGCGTAACTTCCGAGGAGGTCGGCGATGATTAAGCCCGTTTTCCGTTCGCTGTCGTATTGCCTCCTGATGGTTGGTTTCGTTGGCTGCGTCGAGCAGGACAGCGAGTTAACGTTAAGTGCGTCAGGACGCAGCGAGGTACGCGACTCTGATGAGCGAGCCGAAAAGTGGACCGATATTGACGGTAACGCGCACCAACTATTTGCACCCGGCGCGGATCGACTTTGCGTCTTGGTCTTCGTCACCACAGATTGTCCGGTCGCCAACGCATACCAGCCAACGCTGCGCGAGATCGTCAAAGAGTTTGCCGAGGCGGATGTCGACTTCTACCAAATCAACCCAACGAAGTCGGCGACGATTGGGAAAGCAAAACAACACGTAGCGGACTTCGAAATCGCTTCGCCGATGATCCTCGATCCGAACCAAACGATTGCACGGCGTGTTGGCGCAGAGGTAACACCCGAATCGTTTTTAATCTCGCCGCAGGAAGAAATCTTGTATCGGGGCCGCATCGATGACTTGTACGTCGGCTTCGGCAAGAGGAGGCAATCGCCAACGTCACACGACTTGCGAGACGCAATCACCACGGCGCTCGCAGCCAAGCCGATTTCGATATCCGTGACGAAACCCACCGGTTGCCTCATTCAATATGACGAAGGATCACTCTAATTACCCAACAGAAGTACAATCGAGGTTGATCAGCCGCATCGTCGCGAACTTACGATTCCGCCAGGTGATTGTTGGACTTTACAAAACGGCAATGTTTCAGCTGTTCTTCGTGGATGCTCAATCTCGTCACCCGTATATTCCTACTGAGTGTGTTGGGGTGCTTGGTCTCCAGTTTGTTGGTCTCCAGTTTGTTGGTCGTTGTTCGCATGTGCCAACGTGACGATAGGCTACTCATCGCAAAGGTTTTTTCTTCTTCCTGGCCTGTCCGGTTGCGTTCTGGGCGGTCGGAGGCATTTTCGGGCTGACGATCGCGATTTGCATTTGGGCAACTGTGGCCAGTGTCGTAATTGCGTTCTCGCTACTCTATCTCAGGGGCTGGATGGATCGACTTGGCAAAGTATTGTGGATCTGGACCGCCTGCATCGATGTTGCGGCGAGGAGTGGCCTTCTCCTGAATTCGAAGTAGGCCACCGCCATCACTTCGATCTGAAAGGTGCCGCTATGGCTCGGCGGCATTAAGAAACTTGGCAGACCGCTGTAGTCTCAAAAGACGAGTTGTTGAGCCAGCGGATACTCAAGGAGATCGACGAGTCGACGAGTCGGCGACCGCTCGTAATAACACGGAGCTTCGCGACTGGATTGCCAAGCTCAGAATCGACATGTGCGAGTAGCTGCTGACACCAAAGACTATGCCTGACGCTTAGCGAACAAAAGCCGACAACGTTTGAGTCGATGGTGGCACAATGTAAGCGTTGTTGAGCTGTTTGGAGCGCGAGTTGAAAGGTGTCCTTGAGTCGCTGGGAATCAAGATATCGGTCGGGCCAAAGCTGATGGAGAAGCTGAATCACCGCACTGAAATCTTCCATCGAACACGGACGAGTTTTCATGGTCTGGTCCGAAGTTCTTCAGCTTTCATATCTTGATACCCCCAGGGGCAGTGAAATCATCGTCGATAATGTCACCTGTGTTCCTTGTGTTCGAAGGCTCAAATACAAGTACCTCTGCCTCGCTATCCGCCAGTGTCCTGTGCTCGATACCTCGAGGCACAACACACAGCTCTCCCGACGTTAGCTCAACAACTTTATCTCTGAACTCGATACGCATCGAACCCCTCCAAACCAGAAAGAGCTCGTCTTCGGATTCATGGCGATGCCAGGGAAACATTCCGTGAAACTTGACCAGCTTTAGTTCTTGGCCATTAAGCTCGGCAACGATTTTGGGCCGCCAATGTTCGGTGATTTTGGAGAACTTCTCGGAAAGCTTGATTCGTTTCAATTGCACGGTCCCAACACTTACATTCGTTGTGAAATAGTAAGAACTGTTTTCGCACATTTGGCCCTGAAAACAAACACTGCAGGACGGGTTGTCAACACAATAGAAATTGCCGGACAGCCGCCTGTCTCGTTGCCTTATGGCAACGAGACAGGTTTGAACTTTTCGCAAGCTGTTGTGTGGAAAGAGGTTCCGAAACACTCTTGCCTGAAAAAGTCGGGGCGACTGGAACAGAAGTACAATCTAGGCTGATCAGCCGCATCGTCGAACAATCCGCCGCGCGTTTCTTCGATCGAATTCGACGAGAAACTGGTGCTGATGCCGAAGCCAACATACTTGCCGATCCCAAGGCGTATCCCATTCTTCCGCGTCAAGGTTACGAGTCGGTGTACGATACCTGTCGCCGACCACGCCGGTGCAACCTGAGAAAGTGGAAGTGACGCAGGACATTCCCGCCCTCGAAGGTTGGGCGTACTCGATTGCAATCCATCCGACCGACGGTCGGATCGTCGTGGGAGGAGTCGCTGCTGGACTCCGTCAGATCCGGATTCAGACGGACCAGTGACACGATCTGGAGCAGTGGTCGGCACATGAGGTTTCGGAGTGAGACCTGAAGTTCCTCAGATAGGACTCGAATCCGAGTGACGAACGCCGAGAGTGGCGACGGAACTTGAACTCGGTAACTCTCTATTTGACATAAGTTTAGAGTGATTTTTCTTTGCCTGGCCTGAAATGTACCGCCTGTTTGAACCGACCCACATGGGCTTCATGGATCGTGCAAGTTGCTGCAACCAAACGAGAAACAGCTCGCCGCGAATGAACGCGATGAGCTGTTTTGATTTCAAGTCGGGGTGAAAGGATTCGAACCTTCGACCTTTTGACCCCCAGTCAAACGCGCTAACCAGGCTGCGCTACACCCCGAGCCACCCTTTTGACAAGGGCCGCAATCCTCCGAGCCTACTCAGTCTCTCGGCCCACGTCAATTGCATCCTTGAACACGTGTGAGTCGGAAGCGTCTGTAGACGCCGAAGAACGGGTAAGTTGACCGGATAGATGCCAAAGCGTCAAGTCCGACTCTTGATGCTGCACGCCAGCTTTCACAAAGGACAAAGCGTTGGTTTACGGACAGCACCTCCCTCGATGAGAAGAGGGCGGAGAGGGCCGGTATCGAGGAATCAAAGAGCAAAAGTCGACAAAATAGCTGCATAATCGCTCTCGGCACTGGAGAGGGGAATCAGACATTCGTTCGGAACAGTTGCCCCACGCTTTTTTGTTGATTGGCCTGCTGGTTTGGTATACGTTCGATGCCGTGCTGAACGTTTTTTTTGCTGCACTTTCACTGAGACGGTGTGGTTTTCTGTATGTCGAGGAGATAACGATGCGCTCCATCCGAAAAGTTCAACTGGATCGTCTGGTTTTTGTGCAAACTGTCCTTTGCTGCGTTTTTTGCACAAGTTGGACTTTTCTTGCGAATGGGGCAATTACGGATGGTTTAGTCGCTTATTATCCGTTCGACGATGGTGCCGGTTTGACGCTCACCGAGGTCACGGGACTGTCGTCAGATGGGGAACTGTATGAATTTCCCGATGACGATTCGCAGTGGGTTGCCGGGCAGATTGGTGGGGCTCTTGAGTATGACGGGATCGATGATTTTGTGATTGCTGCCGAACATCCCCTAGCTGAGACGGCGTTGTCGGTCTCAATTTGGGGATATGCAAACGAAGCTCCCACCTGGGCTTCGCTTGTCAAAAACTGGGGGCAAGGATCCGTAGGGCAGTTTCATTTTGGGCTCGGGGTTGGAGATGCGGATACGCTCAACATCTTCATTACCACGGAGTCGGGTGCCGCCAATGTGGGTACCGATGTGGATGACATTGAATTTGAAGAATGGCAGCACTTTGCTTTTGTCGTCGACCCAATCGAAGAAACGGTGTTTCTCTATCGCAATGGTGAAGTCGTTGATGATCAACTCTATGATGGGACTGAATTCACGGATGCACCCAATAGTGAAGCACTTGGAATTGGTGTGAAGACCAACAACTTCGGCGATGCGGCTGATCCGGGAGGATGTTGTCCTGGGTATTGGGACGGTCGGCTAGATGATCTTGGGATTTGGCATCGAGCTCTCACCAGTGAGGAAGTCTCCAAGATTTATCAAGACGGCTTGTTGGGAAAGCCGTTGTTGCCGGGCGCTGGAATCCGTGGTGATTTTAATGGCGATGGTCAATTGGATGCGATGGATATCGATTTGCTGAGTGCAGAGGTTCGATTCGGTAACAATCCTGCGAGCTTTGATTTAACAGCTGACGGACGGGTCGACTCGAAAGATCGGATCGAGTGGGTTGAGGTTGTTGCGAATACCTATTTTGGTGACTCAAATCTTGACGGAGAGTTCAACAGCTCGGATTTTGTTGCTGTATTTGCAGCAGGTGAATACGAAGATAACGTCGACGATAATTCAAGCTGGTCGACGGGAGACTGGAATGGTGACACCGAATTTGATAGCTCGGATTTTGTCACCGCATTTACCGCCGGCGGGTATGAAGTGGGAGCTCGTGTTTTCGCTGTTCCAGAACCGAGTAGCCTTATTATCTTACTGATTGGACTGGTCGGTCTGGCGTGTCGATTGCGCCGATAATTGGAACATCGTTGCTGCTCACTTCCTGGTTCAATTCGGCCGGAAGATTCGAGGCGTTGTTTGCCTGGATCCGCTGGCTTGAGTAGCAGGCGACGTAAGGTTTCGCGAGCCGTGGAAGACGGAGCGACGATCAATCATAAGCTGCTTTGGCTGCACAACATCTTTTTGGTCGTGCAAGATCTTATTGGTCGTGCAAGTCGACAACCGGAATGGCTGATGCGTCTTCACCTGCCAACCAACTCTTGACGGCGGGAAATATCAAATCCAGCGAAGCGGCCAATGCTCGAAGGGTGTGTCGTTGTGGCATTCGTGTTTTCTTTTTAGGATGGGGGACAGTTAGCCACGTCACGTCGTGGCCCTAGATTTCGGGTTTGCTCGGAAAGGAAAAGGAACTCTCGTGCCGTTCTCCGATCGTCTCGCCGATGCGATTTTGCAGCGAAAGAATCCCGTGGTTGTTGGTCTTGATCCAAGATTGGGGCAATTGCCGGAGGCAATCTTCCCGGGGGAAGATGCCGATTTTCCGACTCAGTCAAAAGCCTATGCGTTGTTTTGCAAAGAGATCATCGATGTGGTCTCCGGTCGGGTACCCGCCGTGAAGCCTCAGATGGCCTTCTTTGAAGCGCTTGGGCCTTGCGGGCTCCAAGCCTTGGCGGAAGTCATCGCTTACGCGCGGCAGCGAGATTTGCTGGTAATTCTCGATGGAAAACGAAATGACATTGGTTCAACTGCCACAGCTTATGCCGAGGCCTACTTGGGAGCCGATTCACCGTGGGGGGCAGATGCCTTAACGGTGAGCCCTTACCTAGGAGACGATAGCCTGACGCCCTTCGTGGAAGCTGGTTTGTCGAAGGATGCGGGTATTTTTGTTTTGGTAAAGACGTCGAACCCGGGAGGGAAGACCTTTCAGGATCAATTAATTGATGGCCAGCCTTTATACCGACATGTTGCTCAGCTTGTGGAAACGTTGGCAACAGAGACCCAAGGAACCCACGGTTATGGAGCCGTTGGTGCTGTGGTAGGTGCGACGTATCCCGAGCAACTTGTTGAGTTACGCGCCGCAATGCCTCATAGTTGGTTTCTGGTTCCTGGTTTCGGTGCGCAGGGAGGAACTGCAGAGAGTGTTCGGCACGCCATGGATGAACGCGGACTCGGGGCGATCATCAACAGTTCTCGAGGAATCATTTTTGCCCACGCGCGACCCGAATATGAATCGCTTGCAAGTTCAAGCTGGCTTGCAGCCGTTGAGCAAGCGACTCGCGACATGATTGACCAGTTGGCAGTGCCGGTCCGCTGATTGATTCAGCGAGGCAGCTGCTATTCGTCAGCTGCCTTCATCCATGGTGTAAGGGTCGGCTCGTAGTCGCAGACTTCGTTTGGCGAGAAGTAGAGTCCGATTTCCCGTTCGGCTGCCTCGGTACCGTCCGATGCATGCACTAAATTCATTTGGCGACTACTGCTCAAGTCACCGCGAATTGTTCCTGCTGCTGCTTTGAGACCACTGGTCGCTCCAAGCATGTCTCGCACCACTTGGATCACTTCCAGGCCCTCGATGATCATGGCGACAACCGGAGCACCGGTGATGAATGCTTCGAGACCTGGGTAAAATGGCTTGCTGACATGTTCGGCGTAATGCTGTTTCGCCAGTTCGGGTGTGACTTGCAGCATCTTCATCGCGATGATGTTCAGGCCTTTTTCTTCGAAGCGGGAAATCACCTCTCCCATGAGGCGGCGTTGAACACAGTCAGGTTTCAGTAATACGAGTGATCGTTCCATGAGGAGGCTCCAGAGACGGATAGCGAAACGCGGATTCTAGGGAATCACCGCAGAAGGCTCAAGCGGTATCTGGCTAGGGCATTCACGCGGCTGCGGTCTCTTAAGCCGTGCTTTGGAACTCCGTTGGGTGGCGGGTTTGGGGCCGAGCAGATCGCAGGCAAAGCGAGTTTTCGAGAGAAGTTTTGGCGATCCGCCCCCAGGCCTGTCGATGAGGCCTGTCGATGGAAGCAGCTGAGGCTGCCGTTAAGAGGGGGCTGCGAACTGGTTGAGGGGTCCAACGGCCACCGTTGTATTGGTAGACATTGGATATTTTTGCAGAATTCGTTCGATGTCAGCGATGTTCACTTTTTGGTAAGCCGCCAATCTTTCTTGGACGGATTGGTAGCTGTGGCGTTGAATCCAACCATTCCCTACGCCAAAAAGGCGATTACTTGGACGTTCGCTTTGTCGGACGACATGCGAGCAAATTTTGTTTTTGGCGATTTCGAGCTCGGAATCCGTGATTCCTCCCGTTTCCAACTGCCGTTGAATTTGCAGAATTCGTTCCAGGTTCTGTTCTGCGTTTGCGGGGTCGCAGCAGAGGTAGGTCATCAGAATTCCAGCTCCTTGGAATTCGTACGGTCCGACACCCGCATATTCAGCCAGTCCTGTTTCAATCAACTCCCAATAAAATCGGCTGCCTGTGTCATCGCCCAAAATGGTGCACAGAATACGACTGGCGTATCGTTCCATTTCATCAGCGGATGGGCCGCAGGCAACCTGCACGACGTATTCTTGAGTCGCAGATTCTTTTTGCAGCGCTTCGAAATGCTTGCGACCGACCACTTTGGCGGTTTCGCGAGACGTTTCGCAGGCAGGCCAATCACCGCACCATTTTTTCGCGTCCTCAACCAGTGCGTCGAAGTCAACACGCCCAGCTGCCGCCAGCGTCATGTTGCCAGGGCTGTAGCGTTGTTGAAAGTAGGTTTTCATGGCTGCTGCACTGAGATTGTCGACGCTTTCCACCGTTCCGAGAATACTATTTCCCAAGGGATGATCCTGGAAAAATGCAGCCATGCATTTTTCATGTGCGCCGAACGGTGGCTGATCATCGTATTTGTGAATCTCTTCGATGATTACTTGCTTCTCGGTTTCGAAGTCGTCCAATCGTAATGAAGGACGCATGATGTCGGCGAGGAGATCCAAGGCATGTCCCTGATACTCCGGTAGAACCGTTGCATAATAAACCGTTTGCTCTTCACTTGTGAATGCATTCGAATTTGAGCCAATCTCATCAAGCTCACGATTTACATCAGCGGCGCTGCGACGGGGTGTACCTTTGAAGGTCATATGCTCAAGAAAGTGGCTGACTCCAGCGATCTCAGCTGTTTCATCACGTGAGCCAGTTTTGACAAAAAAGGCCAGACCTGTCGTGTACGCACGCGGATTGCATTCGGCTACGATCTCAAGGCCGTTCGGTAACGTCGCTTCACGAAATTCCAATCGGCACCTCCAGCTTCTTCTCACCAAGAGTTACGACGGTAAATGTCTCGGGGGCATTTTTCTCCAAGAATGCGTTGATCGAATCGCAGCTCAATTCATCGATGATCTTTCCCACTTCATCCATGGCCATCACGCGTCCGAGGTGGAACCAATCGGCAGCCATGGAGGAACTACGAGCCGAACTCGATTCCTGTTGCATGATTAAGGAACTTTTGAGTCGAGCCTTAAGGCGGTCGAGTTCGTCTTTTCGCACACCATCCTTCATCCGCTTTAACTCTGACAGCATCACATCCAGGGTCTCTTGCGAACGTTCTGTACTGGTGGCCGCATAGCACAAGACACTGCCGCGGCTTCGGAGTGAATGACAGGAAGCATAAACCGAATAACAAAGGCCTCGATTTTCACGAATCTCCGTGAACAACCTCGAGCTCATGCCGTCGCTTAGAATGCCTACGGCCGCTCGGGCTTGAAAGTAGTCTGGGTGGGCATAGGGAACACTTTCGTAAGCCACGCCAATTTGAGTTTGACTTGAATCAAACGAGACGTGTTCGTAGCCTCGAGTCGCAGGTGATTCAGGAATTGGATGACTGGTGCGGCTGCTCCAATCCCCAAATAATCCCTCGATTTGATCCCGCAAATGTTCCCAGTCCACTTTGCCGGCAACACTGAGGATCGCGCCGGAAGGCTGGTAGCATTGTTGGGTGTGCTCGACAATCTGTTCGATGGAAATGGCTTCCAGATGATCACGTGTACCGTATGATGATCGGCCCCATGGGGCGCCATAAAAACGCTCTTTGAGACGCATCATGGTTTTTCTGGCGAGATCATCCTCCAGCGACCACAGCTCTTGAAAACAGACTTGTCGGCCTTCCTCGAGTTGATCGGGCGGGAGAATGGGTTTTCGAACCAGATCTGCGTATATCGACAACGAATCAAATAAATTGTCAGCGAGTGTTGCACCACCAAAACTCGTGTGGGCAGCCGCAACCGAGACGCTCCGGTCGACTCCCAGACGATCCAGATCTTCGACAAACTGGTGACTGTCACGGTCACCACAGCCTCGCTGAACCATCTCGCAAGTGAAATTTGCCACACCTAATTGGTGGGCTGGATCGTGGACGTAGCCTGCGGGTAAAAGCAAGGCAAAGGCTGCAGATTCGACCCAATCCATGGTCTCCGCCAACAGCACTAATCCGTTTTCGTAAGTGTGCGAATGAATCGAGTTTGTCACGAGCAGGGTTCTTGAACGAGCCAGTCCGCCGGTTGCTGCAAGACATGGAAAGCAGCGACTTGGGGATTAAACGAACCAGCCTAAGAATAGGCTACTTCTACCGCTTTGTATACGGTCTTGACGCGACGAAATCCCAGACGTTGGTAAAGACGGACTGCCTCCACGTTTTGTGCGGTGACTTCCAACGATGCTCGATGAAGTCCCTGACGCCGGAAACCGTCAAGCGCTTTCAACAACAGAAATGAGCCAATCCCCAAGCCTCGATGTTCTGGGATGACCCCCAGATTTTGGATGCTTCCGCAGCCTCGGTGGTCACCAATTCCTTGGATCGTGGCGCAGGCATCAATCGTTTTTTCCAACGGGTCTCGGTAGATCACGAGCCAAGTTGCTTCGGGTGTAAAGCCATTCTTTTCCGAAATTTCGCCCATCAAGCGTAGGCAGCCAGAAAGATCACCCAAGCAAGGAAAAACGTCGGCGTCGATTTCGTTACAAAAGCTGCGGTACTTCGCATCCGCATGGTGGGGAATCAGAGAAACGTCCCACCGAATAAGCTGGTAATTCTTCGGTAGACGCGGGGGGTGGAACGTTGCCGCTCGAAGCGGGATTTCCATACGAAATCGTTTGAAATAGGTGACGCCCATGAACGAAAACGCTTGGGGTGATTCGGCTGATCTTAATCGCGTAACTTATTCTCTCAGCTTAATTTATCCCTCGTTTCACAAACGGTCAACTTTTCTAGGCGGAAAAGTAATCCAGAAGCGGTCTGCGGCTGGTTGGATCCGTTGGGGACGTTCCTGCATCGGCCTTTGGGGGCCTGGAGGCGAATTTACCGATTGTGACGGTGGTATGGGCGGGATTGGTGATCAAGGCGGTAACTCCTTGCGCTTGCCTAAATTCCACCGTTGCCACTTGTCGAATAAATAGATTGTGCGGATTTTTACGCAGATACGGGTTCTGCACGAGAGCTACCCGTTTGACGTTGCAGTCAGGAAAAAAAATGATCGATCGGATTGTATTTCTGAGCTTTTATGCGAAATCACTCGTTTTTTTACTTCTGGCGCTCTGCCTCTCGCCAAGGTTTGTTAACGCGGACTGTAATTCGTGTGATTTGCCGACCTTATTTGCTTGGGCCGGAACTCAGGTCCAACCGAGAGGCAACGTCTTTGCGGAGCCACTGCAGACGGACCGACCCGATTTCACGGAAGCGTCAAGTACCGTAGGGCGGGGCGTTTTGCAGCTGGAGATGGGATATCTCTATGTCGAAGACGAAAATTTTGGTGGTGAACGTCTGTCGGGGCATGCCTACCCGAATAGTTTGCTGCGAGTCGGATTGTTCCGTGACTGGTTCGAGTTGCGAGTCGGTTGGACTGTGTTGGATGAGAGTTTGAGGGGGCAAGGGATACGGGAAAGTGCTGTCGGCTCTGATGATTTACAGCTTGGCACTAAGTTAGCCCTTACCCAACAGTGTGGACTTCGCCCGGAAATGGCATTGATTCTTCAGATGACTTTGCCGACCGGCAGTCCTGAATTTACCGCCGACAAAGTGTTAGCGGGTGGAATTCTGATTTACAAGCTGGATCTTAACGACTGGTGTTCGGTTGCTGGCCAAACGCAGTTGTTGGGTGAAGTCGATGATTTAGGGCACGATTTCAACGAGTTCGGACAGAGCGCTGTTGTCAATTTGAGCCTGACCGAACAGTGGGGCACCTATGTCGAGTGGTTTGGGTTGATGCCTGACAGTGCCATTTCGCCGACCGCCAAGCCGACTTATTACATGGATGGTGGTTTTACCTACTTGGTCAACGACAACTTGCAACTCGACATTTTAGCTATCCTTGGCTTGAATGAGGCAGCAGTTGATTACGGGCTTGGCGCGGGTATTGCCGCACGCTTCTAGACGCTCATTCTGTTCGTTGGAGTCCCCAATCGCTCTTTTTGCAATAGTTTTATCGCGATCCGTGATTCGGACCGAATTCCGACCCGCTTCTGAACTTTAGCGGATCACTGCAGAGTCTGTTGTTGGCGGCCACCACGTTGACGATCAAGGGGGAACTTCGTACAAAACAGAGTCTTCTGCTGGACAAACCGGGTGCTGAGCGACCCCTGCGAGGGGGAGCCGCGAACCGGGTCAGGCCTTAACCGGAGCAGCCCTAAGTGGGGTACTCTTGTGCGGGGGTCGCTCTGTGCTCGGTTGTGCCCGCAGTTGAATGTCATCCGCTGTTTTGTCGATGCCAGCTCGGTGTTCGGGGCTGCCGAACGAAGTCTCCACCCTGGATTGTCGCAACTATGTCCGGCTCTGAAGATCGATCGAATCAAACTGGCGAGTACGTTGTTGTCGCCAGGCGGTATCGCCCGCAGTCGTTCGAAGACTTAGTGGGACAAGGAACGGTTTCTCAGGCGCTCTGCAACGCGATCACGACGGATCGCGTTGGTCACGCCTATCTTTTTACGGGCGCTCGCGGTGTTGGGAAGACATCGACAGCTCGCATTCTTTCCAAGGCGTTGAATTGTCAAACCGGGCCGACGCCAACACCCTGTGGTCGCTGTGATATTTGTTTACAAGTTGCCAATGGTGACGATGTCGACGTTTTGGAAATTGATGGAGCGAGCAATCGGGGCATTGATGAGATTCGTCAATTGCGGTCGAACGTTGGGATCCGCCCGAGTCGAGCTCGCTTCAAGGTTTACATCATCGATGAAGTGCACATGTTGACGAAAGAGGCCTTCAATGCGTTGTTGAAGACGCTGGAAGAGCCCCCGGAGCATGTAAAGTTTATCTTCTGCACCACGGAGCCTGGGAAGATTCCGATCACGGTTTTGTCTCGCTGTCAGCGTTTTGACTTTTCGCCTGTATCGGCGGAAGAAATAGTCGCACGTTTGCAGCAAATTATCGAGCAAGAAGGAGCGCAGGCGGACCCCGCCGCGTTGCAGCTTCTCGCTCGACGAGCTGCGGGTTCCATGCGTGACAGTCAATCACTGCTCGAGCAACTGCTGTCATTTGTTGGGGATCATATCTCAGTTGACGATGTTCACACCATGTTGGGAACGGCCCGTGATGAACGCTTGCGTGATTTGGTCCAACCGTTGGCCGATCGCGATGCAGCAGGGGCGTTGAATGGGCTGGGACGGGCACTGGCTGAAGGCGTTGATGCTGGGCAGTTGGCCGAACAGATCGTCGGTTGTCTTCGGGATATGATGGCAGCTCATGTCGGCTGCTCTCCCGATATACTCATGTATCATGCTCCCTCTGAATTCAATTCGCTGCGTGAACGCGCCGAGAGTTGGGGCATGGAGTCGTTGCTGGCGGCCGTGCAGATTATCGATCAAACAATTTCGAGGATGAAACAAAGTGTCCACAGCCGAATTTTGCTGGAATTGTCCCTGGTGAGGATTGCTCAGCTCGAACAATTGGATGATCTGTCTGAATTGATCCAAAGATTAGATTGCAGTGATTCTGCTTCTGCGATCAGTCCGGTGCCGAATTCGAAAAAAAAAACAGCTCCCGCCAAAAGAAGCCCTGACGCGAGCGGACCCCGTTCTAGCAGGGAATCCGCTCCCATTCCCTCAACCGCCCCAGCCCTGAATGCTTCGGCGGAGCCGGCTGACGAGGAGAGTGATTCGACTCCCCCTACTGAAGCGAAGGTGGATGATTCAGAGCCTGTGGAGACAGGCAACCATCCTCCGCTTACCGAGTCCCAGGCCCGAGAGGCTTGGCATGCCGCCTTAGGTTCGCTTGACGACATGACCGCTGATTGTGCGTCGCATGCTGACAGTGTAGCAATTTCCGGGCCAAATCGACTGGTCGTGCGATTTCGGGGGATGTATAATTCGAGCAAATCATTCTGTGAGCGGCCGGCTCGGAAAGAAACTCTTGAAAAAGCCTTGTCCGTAGCAGCAGGACGTCCACTTCGCCTTGACTTTCACGTCCTGAAAGAAGACCGCGCTCACCCGACTCCGCCGAAACCGGTCATGTCGCGACAGCAACTCAAACAGCAAGCTGCGAGCCATCCTTGGGTCGCCCTTGCTGTGGAATTGTTCGATGCCGAGGTGACGTCGGTTGAGCTGGGGCAGGATGAAAAGAAGTCGTC
Source organism: Pirellulaceae bacterium (assembly GCA_029243025.1). NCBI lineage: Bacteria > Pseudomonadati > Planctomycetota > Planctomycetia > Pirellulales > Pirellulaceae > Pirellulaceae bacterium. Next base: position 90,200 of record JAQWSU010000021.1, read on the forward strand.
CTGAGCAAAGAAACAAGACTTTTAAAGGAGTTCGTCGTGTTAAAAGGACTCGCGAACATTGGTAATCTGATGCGCCAAGCTCAAGAAATGGGTGGACGCATGCAAGACATCAATGAACAACTCAAGCTGAAGCGCGTTGAAGGTTCGGCCGGGGGGGGAATGGTCCAGGTCGAGGCCAATGGTTTGGGGGAGATCACTAAGGTGAAGATTGAGGCCTCGCTGGTCGCAAGCGGTGAAACCGAAATGATCGAAGATCTGGTTCCGGCCGCAGTCAATCAAGCCCTGCGGAATGCGAAGGAATTGCATGCTGAGGCTGTCAAGTCGCTCACGGACGGTATGGAGCTGCCCGGATTGGATGAAGCATTGGGGAAGTTCACGGGTTAAGGGAACCAAGCGGTTTGACGCTTCGTAGATTCCAACAAGGATTGAAAGTAGATGGCGCACCTCACCGAATCCGTCACTCGGATGGTCGACGAATTCGCCAAGTTGCCCGGCATTGGTCGTAAGTCGGCGGAACGCTTGGCCTATCACATCTTGCGGATTAACAAGCCGGATGCCTTAGCACTCGCCGACGCGATTCGCAACGTGAAGGAAAACGTCCGTTACTGTGAGACCTGCTATCACTTAGCGGAGCAGCAGCATTGTGAGATTTGTCTCGATCCGGCTCGGGATCAAACGAAGATTTGCGTGGTGGAGCAGCCTCGTGATCTGATCCAGTTGGAAGCGGCTGGTGTCTATCGGGGGTTGTACCATGTACTGCTTGGACGGATTGCGCCGCTCGAGGGGGTAGGGCCGGATCAGCTCACGATTGATGCACTTGTGCAGCGTGTGCGAAGCGGCGTGTTTCGAGAAGTCATCATGGCGACAAATCCCACAGTGGAAGGGGATGGGACGGCGCTGCATATTTCAAATTTATTGGAAGAGTTGCCGGTTGAGGTTACGCAACTCGCACGTGGAATTACCTCTGGCAGTGTGTTGGAGTTCACGAACAAAGAGATTTTGGCGGATGCGATGAGTGGACGACAAAAACTCTAGCGATCTGCTGGGCGTTTTCAAGATTCATGCCAAGTTTTCGGAGGAGCCGGATGCGTTTTACTGGCTTCAAGGTACGTTTATCGGATAAGTCATTTTAAATCGTAATGAGGAACGGATAGCGACTTTCAACATGCGTCTTTCACTCGGACTCGAACAAAAACTCGTTCAGAAGCAAGTGCTGGCCCCGCGAATGATCCAGTCTATGGAGATTTTGCAGTTGCCGGTGCTCGCTTTAGAAGAGCGAATCGAGCAAGAGATGAATGAGAATCCGATGTTGGAGACGGGCGACCAGGATCCGGATTCGCCGGAAGAGCCGGTTGAACGCGAAAATCCTGATGCGCCTGCGGACAGTGAAAAAGAGCTGGTCGTCGATGAGAACAAAGATAATAAGGACGATTTTGAACGTCTGATCGAAATGGACCGGGAGTTTCCCGATGCATTTGACGATTCACCGCGGCGATCCGCGAATCGCATGGAGGAGATGGCCAGCCGCAAACACGATGCGATGGCCAACATTGCAGCTCGCGCTGAAACACTTCAGCATTATCTCGAAATGCAACTCGGCGAAATGGACTTGGGGGATGAACTACTGGGAATGGCTGAGCGAGTCGTGACCAGCCTCGACACGAATGGGTATCTCACGACGAATTTAGACGATTTGCTGCCGTCCGACGCGAGCGAGGAAACGCGTCTGTTGGCGCGTCGAGCTTTGGAAGCGGTTCAGTCGCTCGAACCTAAGGGGGTTGGTGCACGCGATTTGCGTGAATGTTTGCTGCTGCAACTGCAGCCTCGCATGGCAATGTACGACGAAGTCAAAACCCTGATATCAGGCCATCTAGAAGATCTGCGGGATAACCGCTTGCCGGCGATCCAACGAAAGACAGGATATTCCATCCAACGGATTCAAGATGCTTGGGATGAGCTGAAAAAACTGAATCCGAAACCGGGAGCGGACTTTACTTCCACGATCGCTCCCACCGTGACCCCTGACGTGTTTCTCGAACGCCAAGACGATGGCAGCTATAAGGTTTATCTCGAAGAAGGACACACACCCAGTCTGCGTATCAGCAACTATTACCGTCAGCGACTGATGAACGGAGAAGCGACTCCGGAAGAACGTGAGTTCATTAAGCGAAAAATCAACGCAGCTCAGTGGCTGATCGAATCGATCGAGCAACGTCGAAACACGCTGACGCGTGTTTCGCAGGCGATCGTCGATCATCAGACGCGTTTTATCCAAGATGGGACGGATGCGCTTGAACCGTTGAAAATGCAGCAAATCGCCGATAAGGTCGGGGTGCATGTGACGACGGTAAGCCGAGCTGTAGACGACAAATGGATACAGACTTCACGCGGGATTTTCCCATTGAAGCGATTCTTTGTCGGGGGAACGAAGAGTGACGATGGCGAAGATGTAGCTTGGGATGCGATTCGTATCAAGTTACAGGAGGTCATCGACCAAGAGGACAAAACCAAACCCTACAGCGACGACGAATTAGTGCGGCAACTGAAAAAACATGGGCTCAACGTTGCCCGTCGCACAATCACCAAGTATCGCCGGAAAATGTCGATCCCCAGCTCCCGACAACGTCGCGACTGGACAAAGATCGAAGACGCTAAGGCTTCTGCCGGCGATGCGATTATTCGAAAATCCTAGCTCTCTAACGAGATGTGGATTCACTCTTTGAACGGCCTGTTGGCCGGCTTTGAACCGCTTGTTGCTCTTCTATTCAGCCGCAACTCGACACTTCTTGTCAGATAAACTGGGGAGCTTAGGGAGAAACTGCCGATAGGAGACATCGTCACGCCTTCTTGCGATCATTGTCCGTAGGAAGCTCGGTTCGACCTCATCCGGTGAGAATCGACCCACCCCACTCCGGTATTAGCTTGCAGCACAGGATCGATGAGCCATGGTTGCAAAACAGCCTCATTTCTTGCTCTTTTCAGAAGCCCAGGAAGCCACCGATTCACCCTCGGAGGGCCGTTGGCACTTTCTGCTCGAATCGCTCCAGGGCGAAACCGTTGTGGAAGCTGCTGACGACGAGCCGGGTATGCAGGGCGAAAGGTTGGAATTGTTGGCGGTGATCCGTGGTTTGGAAGCCTTGGAGCAACCGTCGCGCGTGACACTGGTGACCTCGAGTCGTCAAGTCAGCCGGGGATTCCGATTCGGAATTTCAGAGTGGCGGAACAACAATTGGCAGTGGGAGCGTTACGGTCGCCGTGTTCCCGTGAAGAACAGCGATCTATGGAAACGCATTGATCAAGCCTTGAAGTTCCATCGTGTGGAGTGTCGGACTTGGCGAATTGACTCCGCTCACGCTACTCAGGAGAACTCAGCTGTCTTGTCGGGTGAACAAGCAGATGTCACGGTTTCGCAACGCGTGCGTCTGCTTGCCAAATTCGTGACGCGGGGTGCAAGAGCACTGATGCAGGGGGCACCAGCAGCTGATCGCGGAATGCAATCGGCAAGCTAGGCATTATTTGGGTCGGAAATCCGATCTGCGGCCTTCAGATTTAAAAATTGAAGCAATTGGAACAGAATTACGACTGTGGGAAACAGAGGAGAATCTGGTGCGAACAAGTGTTAAATTAGATAGTGTTGGTGCTTTAATCGAAGGGCGTCACGAAGACCCATTTGAACTGTTAGGGCCGCACGAAGTCGAACACGATGGTGGGCGCGCACTGGCGGTTCGTGCCTATCTACCTCAGTCGAAGCAAGTTTGGATCGATCATGGGGCTGATGCGGCACGGTTACCCATGAGACGGATTCATCCTTCAGGGTTGTATGAAGCGATCTGCCCGTGGCCGGGGCATGAAGGCATGAATCGTTATCAATTGCACATTGAAGACTCAGCTGGACGAAAAACAACGATGCATGATCCGTATGCCTTCTCTCCGCTATTGAGTGAGTTTGACTTGCATTTGTTGGGTGAAGGTCAGCATTGGCAGTCTTACGACAAGCTGGGGGCTCACCCTCGGACCATCGAGGGTGTCTCAGGAATCAACTTTGCTGTGTGGGCTCCCAACGCAACGGGAATCAGCGTTGTTGGTGACTTCAATGAATGGGACGGCCGCAGGCATGCGATGCGCAAGCGAGTCCCTAGTGGTGTCTGGGAGTTGTTCGTACCTGGCTTAACGCATGGCACGAAGTACAAGTACCAGGTCAATCAGCATGGACACAATGTGGATAAGTGTGATCCGTACGGCTTTGCGGCTGAGGTGCCACCTCGAACTGCCAGCATCGTAACTGACCTCACTCGCTATCAGTGGACGGATCAAGAATGGCTCGATCGGCGTAAAGCGACGAACGCGCTTGAACAACCGATGAGTGTGTACGAAGTTCATCTAGGTAGCTGGCGACGCAACGGGACAGATCCCACCGATTGGATTGGCTATCGTGAATTAGCCCATGAGCTAGTCAAATATTGTCAAGAAATCGGCTACACCCACGTGCAACTGCTTCCGATCAGTGAGCATCCTTTCACGGGGAGTTGGGGATATCAGACCGTCGGTTACTATGCAGCGACCAGTCGGTATGGTTCACCGGAAGACTTCATGTACTTTGTGGACTACCTCCACAAACACGACCTGGGTGTTCTCTTAGATTGGGTACCGGCTCACTTCCCGCGAGATGATCACGGTTTGCGACGATTCGACGGGACCGCTCTGTATGAACATGCCGACCCCCGACAAGGTGAACATCCGGATTGGGGAACACTCATTTTTAATTACAGTCGCAACGAAGTTCGTAACTTCTTGTTGTCGAATGCTTTGTTCTGGCTGGACAAATATCACATCGATGGTCTTCGCGTTGATGCGGTTGCATCGATGCTGTACCTCGATTACAGCCGGGAAAATGGTGAATGGGTTCCGAATCAATACGGGGGTCGAGAAAATCTGGAAGCGATTACCCTATTGAAGCAGTTTAACGAGCAAACCCACGAACAATTTCCCGGTGTTGTAACCGTGGCGGAAGAATCCACAGCTTGGGGCGGAGTTTCTCGCCCGACGTCGTCCGGTGGTTTGGGCTTCTCGTTGAAGTGGAATATGGGTTGGATGAATGATACCGTGCGTTACATGCGAAATGATCCAATTCATCGTCGACATCACCACGATGAGTTGACCTTCAGCATGATCTACGCCTTCACCGAGAATTTCACCTTGCCCCTGTCGCATGACGAAGTCGTGCACGGGAAGGGATCCTTACTGGATCAAATGCCGGGAGATATTTGGCAGAAATTTGCCAACCTTCGACTGCTGTACGGCTACATGTGGACGCATCCCGGAAAAAAACTGCTGTTCATGGGAAATGATATCGCCCAATGGAATGAATGGAACTGTGATGAGAGTTTGCAGTGGCATCTGCTCCAATGGAAATCTCACCAAGGTATGCAGAATCTCATTCGTGATTTGAATCACACACTACGTAACGAACCGGCCCTCTACCAGCGAGACTTTACATCCGACGGATTCGAGTGGCTTGACTGTCAAAGTGCCGATGACAGTGTACTGGCGTTCCTACGGCGTGGTGCTGATCCAAACGATGAACTGCTCGTTTGCTGTAACTTCACACCCGTGGCGCGGCCCAATCATCGAGTGGGAGTGCATCGCAGTGGATGGTATCAAGAGATCCTCAATACTGACTCCGAACATTACGGTGGCAGCAATATCGGGACCTATCCTGGCGTGAATGCTGAGGCCAGTGAGTGGCATGGACGGCCTTGGTCGATCGGCATCAACTTGCCCCCGCTCGGTATTGTGATTCTCAAACCCCAGGGTTAGCCTCTGCTCGGCCGCTGCAGAACCTCAACGGAAAAGAGGGAATCCGCCCAAAAAAAGAGCCCGGATCATTCCGGGCTCTTCTCATTCTTACCAGGGCTTGCTTAGCGTAGGCGACCGTCCGTCTCCGGGTTCCGCAGCCACTCAACTTCTAGCTGCTTCTCGTACTTGTTGTACCACTCACGTAGCATTTCCCGACTTTCGCTCAGTCCAAGCTGAACGATCTCCGGTGAAAAGCCGGTGCGGAAAAATGTATCTCGGAGCTGATTTGGATTGGAGACATCTGCCTTAAGGTAAACTAGGTAGGCGGTCGTTTCAGGGTTGTTGACTGCAACACTTGACTCACCTTGTTTCAGTTGAAAGACGTCTCTCATGAATGCATTGCCCGCGAAGTCAATTCCTTCAATGCGACTGATTTGCGGAGGCTGATTTGGAAAACTGCCTCGTGACATCCACGAGAAAGGGCCTGCCTCAACCACCTTGCGGTTGGGTGAGTTGCGGAAGAAATCTTCCGGCGTGCGATTGCTGTCTCGAATTTGCTTCGCAGCAGTTTCGGCGGCTTCCTTTGCCTTCGTCAAAGCTTCTTTCATTTTAAGATAGCGCTCAACCTCAGCTTTGCATTCCTCCAGGGTTGGCGTTTTTTCCGCTAATTCCGACGTTTTCCAATACAGGTAGGTTTGATCGCGAACGTATCCCCTAATCTCGCGGGGTTTGTAGTTGATCAAATTATCGGAAAATGCAAGTTGGGCGAACGGTACGAAGTTCGCATTGAACGCCTGGGCAATGGGATAACGAGGGTCACCGGTGAGCGGGTCGATTTCCTGCATTTGAACTACATCCATCAGTGGAATTTCACCACTCGTTAGACCTTGCTCAGAAGCGATCTGTTGCAAATTGGGCGGAGTCGGTTGGGCTCCCTTTTTCTCCATGGCCGTCCAACCCTCGTAGGCCGCACTGTAATCTTCCATCTTGATCCGGATTGCGCTGATGGCTTCTGTTTGTTTCTCGAACGCTCGCGGGGTGGCCAGTTCTGTGCGGATCTGATCAGAAACCTCTTCGAGTGGTTTGAACTCTTCTTTTTCCTCTGGCTGAACACCGTCTGGTAGGTCGTTCAGATCAACGGTGTCATCGTTTGAGATTTCAGCATTGTTGGGGAGAATGTCACTTAAATCAGAATTACCTGAGGGATTTTCTTTGGCTTCTGCCGAGTCGTCTTTGGCCTCTGCCGAGTCGTCTTTGGCTTCTGCCGAGTCGTCTTTGGCTTCTGCCGAGTCGTCTTTGGCCTCTGCCGAGTCGTCTTTGGCTTCTGCCGGGTCGTCTTTGGCCTCTGCCGAGTCGTCTTTGGCCTCTGCCGAGTCGTCTTTGGCTTCTGCCGGGTCGTCTTTGGGAAGCTCTGGATCGGTTGGTGCGTTGGTTACGTCAACCGAATCGTCGCTCTCTTGCTGAAATGGGTCACAGTTATTGTCGATCTCTTCTGTCGACTCGTCTTCGTTCGTCTCTGTACCCGCTGTTGGCAGAGCGTCGGTTGCTTCCGAACTGGCATCGTTTTCGTTGACAGCAGCAGCAGGGGGCGTTTGAATGCCGAAGTCACTTTCGTTGGGCAGTTGGGTGTTCCGGAAATTTTCTTTGTTCTCGTTGTAGTAGCTCTCGATTTCCTCGGGAGTAATCTGCTTTTTTTCCTCCTCCAGGAAAGAGTCCAGATTCGCCGTGACGTATTGCAGGCTGATTTTTTTTCGTTGTTTGAAACCGGGGTTTGGCGAGCTTGGGAAAGAATATTGGTCTTTTCCTGCTTCGTACTCGCTTTTTATTTCGGCCTCAGCCGGTGGATTGATTCGATCCAGGTACTCTGATGCATTGAATGGGACCGCTTCGATGCGGACTTGGCGGTTTAAGCGTTGGAAATAATCCCAGGATGCGGCGGGAGTTGCCGGGTACAATCCTCGATTAAAGAGCTCGATAAACCTGAGAGCGAGCAATTCCTGTCGCATTGCGTTGTAAAAACGGGTTACCGACCACTGACCCTGCGTCAGATTTTTCAGCACCTCTGAGAAATCTTTGGAGACAAGCTGATTTTGCGTATATCTCAGTAAGAAACCGTTAATCGACTCATTGCTAACCACCAATCCCATTTCTTGGGCTTTTTGCGAAAGAATCAGCGTTTGTAGCAAGGATCTTTCGTCCACACTGTCCGGAATTCCCAGAGATCTTTGCGGAGTTGCACCGGCTTCTACGGCAAGTCCGTTGATGCGTCGCATAAATTCACGCAAGACAATCCGCGTAGAACGCATACTCGTCATGTCCTGTTCGCTTAATGTCTCAGTTGACCGAGCGGACGGATCGGCTTTGAGTTTGACGACAGGATCGCCCTTGGTGGGCCGAGTTCCCCCCGTGCCCATCCACTGGCTGACGATGCCTCCGACGGTGAAAACAATCATCAAAGCGACACCAAAAACCCCCAAAAGGATTTTTTGATGCTTACGAAATGCTGCGAGTGGGTTCGACATCGTGGGTCCTCACGGTCTAATCTACGGCCGAGATTGACCGGCATGCCGACTTGACAAGTCGGAGGAGAGCGTATTATTTGATTTGCCTAGCCCGGCACCCGGGAAGACGGCTGATTGTATGGAGACTGGATGCAAATTCAATCCCAAAAAGGCTTGTCTTGGAAGCAACGTCCGGTAGACACTTGAGCTATTATACGGATGATCAAGTTGGGATGGACCGATCAGGCCGAAATTATCGTTCGTGCGAAGCGGCGAAAAGGAATGGAATTATCGGCAAAGGTCTAGCCGATAATGTGAGCAGTTTGCAGTTTTTAGCGGTGGCGAATCACCGTTTTCCCAGGCATTTTTATTCAAGAATTTGAGCTATGGCTAAGAAATCATCCGGCGAAAAAAGGAAATCGTTGGTGATCGTTGAGTCACCGGCGAAGGCAAAAACGATTTCAAAATTTCTTGGGAGCGACTACACGGTCGAGGCTAGCATCGGCCACATTCGTGATTTGCCTCAAGGTTCGAAAGAGGTGCCCGAGGAGTTCAAGAAGGAAGACTGGGCATATTTGGGGGTTAATGTCCAGGAAGATTTTAAACCAGTTTATATCGTGCCGCCTGGTAAGAAGCAGCAAGTAACGAAATTACGTAAAGCTCTGAAGGAATCCAAAGACCTCTTTCTGGCGACGGACGAAGATCGGGAAGGGGAAGCGATCAGTTGGCATTTGCTGGAGTTGCTCAAGCCGAAGGTGCCAGTCAGGCGCTTGGTGTTTCACGAAATCACGAAGCCTGCCATCGAAGACGCTTTGGCCCATCCCCGCGAGATCGACGAAGGGCTGGTTCGTGCTCAAGAGACTCGGCGAATTCTTGACCGACTCTATGGCTACGACGTCTCGCAATTATTGTGGAAGAAGGTTGGTCCCGGTCTGTCGGCAGGTCGTGTACAGAGTGTGGCGGTTCGCTTGATTGTCGAGCGTGAGCGAGAGCGAATTGCGCACGTTTCATCGACCTATTGGGATTTAATCGGTGCGTTTGCCAAGTTGAATGGCGAATCGTTTGAGGCGACCTTAATGTCGGTGGATGGCAAGAAGATTCCACGAGCCAAGGACTTCGACACGTCCACGGGTAAGCTAAAGAACGATTCGCTGCATCTGATGGACGAAGCAGCAGCCAACCAGTTGGCCGCGAAACTTGCGACGGCCGAATTTCGAATCGCTTCGTTAGAGGTCAAGCCTTTCACGGAAAAACCCAAGGCTCCGTTCACCACCAGCACCATGCAACAAGAGGCGAACCGAAAGCTCAGTTTCACGGCTCGTCGCACGATGAATGCGGCTCAAAGCCTATACGAAAATGGTTACATCACTTACATGCGTACGGATTCAACGACACTAGCCGACGTTGCCGTGAATACGGCGAGGAACCTGGTCAAGTCGGAGTACGGTGATGACTATCTTTACGATAAGCCGCGTGTGTACGCATCTAAGGTAAAGAATGCTCAGGAGGCTCATGAGGCAGTGCGCCCCGCGGGTGCCGATTTTCCGACGCCCCAGTCTTTGAAGAGTAAGCTGAATGCGGATGAATACAAACTCTATGATTTGATTTGGAAACGGACTGTAGCAAGCCAAATGTCTGATGCTCGTAAGCGTCGGATTATCATTACGGTGGAAGGTGCGGGCGCGGTTTTCCAAACAAGTGGAACCACGATTGACTTCGAAGGATTCTTGCGTGCGTATGTGGAAGGATCTGACGATCCAAAAGCAGAGTTGGCGGACAAAGAAACCTTATTGCCTGCCGTCGTTGAGGGGGAAGAGATCAAGTGCAATTCGACTGATCCAAAAAGTCATACGACGCAGCCACCAGCGAGATTTACCGAAGCCACATTGACACGGACCTTGGAAGAGAAGGGCATTGGGCGTCCGAGTACTTACGCGTCGATCATCGACACGATTCAGGCACGTGATTATGTCTTCAAAAAGGGAAATGCACTGGTCCCAAGCTGGACAGCATTTACGGTGGTTCGTTTGCTTGAAGAGCATTTACCTTCACTCGTTGACTACGAGTTTACAGCGCAAATGGAAGACTTTTTGGATGCAATCAGTCGACAGGAGACTGAGCACGTTACGTATTTGAAGGAGTTCTATTTTGGGAATGGAAAGCCAGGACTCAAGACGCGTTTGCAATCCAAAGAGAAGGAAATTGATCCTCGTGTCATGAGTCGCTTCCCAGTCGGGACGCCTGTCGCGGAGGGCGATCCGATTGTGTTGCGAGTTGGTAAGTATGGGCCGTTTCTAGAGCAAGGTGAGAATAAGGCCTCTTTGCCCGACGGAATGGCGCCCGATGAACTGACTCTTGAGCGGGCTATTGATTTACTTGAGAAAGCTGCCAAGGACGATGAACCGCTTGGGGTTTGTCCGGACACTCACAAACCGGTCTTCATGAAGCAGGGGCGATTTGGGCCCTATATTCAGCTTGGTTTGCCGGAAGACGGTGAAAAACCGAAGAATGCCTCCTTGCTGAAAGAGATGAAGCCGGAGGATGTGGATCTGGGAATTGCTCTGAAGCTGCTGTCGTTGCCCAGGGACTTGGGCGAGCACCCTGAGTCGAAAGAATCGGTCATGGCCTTCAACGGTCGATATGGACCGTACGTCAAATGCGATAAGGAGACGCGATCGTTGCCGGCTGACGTTTCACCGTTGGAGGTAACGTTGGAGCAGGCTTTGCATTTACTCGCGCAGCCGAAGACGCGAGGTCGCGGACGTGGTGCACCCAAAGAACCGATTAAGACATTCGACAATTCTCCCGTCACCGAGGAGCCCATCAAATTGCTCGAGGGGCGATATGGCCCGTATGTAACTGACGGAACGACCAATGCGTCGCTGCCGAAGGGCACGTCTCCGGAAGAGACCACCTTTGAAGTTGCCGTCCAATTGTTAGCCGAACGAGCGGCTCGTGCGCCGAAGAAGAAGGCGAAAAAGAAAAAAGCGGCCAAGAAGACAGTGAAGAAGAAAAAGGCCGCTGCAAAGAAAACAACGAAGAAGAAAGTAACCAAAAAGAAGGCTGCTGCCAAAAAAACCACCAAGAAGAAGGCCGCAAAAAAAACAGCTAGTTGAGAGGGTGGCTTTCTGACCTGATGCGGTCCGACTCCACACACTCTCTCTTGCACTCAATTCCGCGAAGGGTGGTTTGTTTTGCCACCGATCGCTGTCGCGGATGGCCCGTTAATATTGGGTGCTCAGGTCGTTATGCCGCGCTGGACAAGTTCAACACGAATACGTGTCTGGGGACGGAAGAATGCCTGGAGCTCATCGCCGGATTCCGGGTATCGTGGGCCTGGCAGCGAGTGTGACATCAAACTCGAAATAGAAGGTGACGACAAAAACGGTTACCATCTTATAATGTCACCCGACGGTTTCTTCACTGCCGATACGTGGATTCAGACCTTGGAAGAAGCAATTCGGGATGGGGAGGAACGGTTTGGTATTGCGCCCCAGGATTGGAAGCGACGCGAGGTCTAGCTTATCCTGATGTCGCAAACGTATCGATCGAAGTGAGAATTGCCTGTCTGGCTTGTTTCGCTTGGCAGTCTCGGTTGCTTGGTGTTTTCTCCTGCGTATTGTCATTTCGCTGGCCCGAAATTTGAGGATGATATTTGTGTCAGATTGCCAGGATTTGAAAGACGAACTGCTCGGGTTTCGCGACGACTACGCCAAACTCAAAGCCGAAGTCGCGAAGGTGGTTGTTGGTCAGGATGAAATCGTCGAGGCGACATTGACCGCATTGATTGCCGGAGGTCACGTGCTGTTAGAAGGCGTCCCCGGGCTCGGGAAAACCTTGTTGGTGCGAACGCTTGCCGACGTATTGGAAAGCCATTTTTCCCGTATCCAATTCACACCCGATCTGATGCCTGCTGACCTGATTGGCACCAATGTTTTGTTGGAGGCAGCAGGCGGGGATCGACAGTTCGAGTTTCAGAAAGGGCCGATCTTCACGAATGTTTTGCTGGCTGACGAGATTAATCGAGCTACGCCCAAGACTCAGTCCGCGTTGTTGGAGGCCATGCAAGAACACGCAGTAACGGTTGCCGGTAAACGTTACTCGCTCGACGGGTTGTTTTTTGTGATGGCGACCCAAAATCCGTTGGAAATGGAAGGTACCTATCCGTTGCCCGAAGCTCAGCTCGATCGATTTCTCTTTAAGTTGCTTGTGAAGTTTCCCACGACAGAACAGATCGAAACGATCTTGGATCGCACCACCGAAACCGATCAACCGGTCGCCAACTCAGTTTTGGATTCGCAACGCGTGGTCGCCATGTGTCGGTTGGCGCGGCAGGTTCCCATTGCTGATCCGATTCGCCGTTACGGTATTTCATTGGTGATGGCGACCCATCCGGAACAAGCAGAGGCCTCGGAGTTAACCAAGCGATACGTGCGGTACGGTTCGAGTCCACGTGGTGCACAATCTCTGATTCTGGCCGCTAAGATACGAGCCATCTTGGATGGTCGCCTAAATGTGGCTCAAGATGATCTGCAAAAGGTTGTGCACAATGTGTTGCGACATCGTCTTATTTTGAATTTTGAGGGGCAAGCCGAAGGCATTCAGCCAGACGATGTCATCGATGATATATTGAAACACGTCACCCAATCCACTTCGATCGCGGACTAATTTAACTAGGCGACTGTTCGCTACGGGTGATTTTATGGCGTTATTTGACTCTGATTTTCTGAGCAAGTTGGAATACCTTTCGCTGGTGTCTAAACGCGTCTTTCGCGGGCAACTCCTGGCACAACGCCGGACAAAACAGCTGGGCGCTGGAGTTGAGTTCTCAGAACATCGGGAATATACCACCGGAGATGATTTGCGATATCTGGACTGGAGTGTACTGGCACGACACGACGAGCTGTTATTAAAACGTTTTCAAGAAGAGCAGGACTTGCATGTCTATCTGTTCCTCGACTGTTCCCAAAGTATGCGGTTTGGCGAGCCTCAAAAGTTTGATTACGCAAGACAGATCACTGCAGCGCTCGCCTATATTGCCCTTGCCGACTTAGATCGAGTTTCCATTAATGCATTCGCGGGTGAGATCTTGGCAACCTACCCACTTACTCGTGGTAAGGATTGTGTGCTCTCGTTGCTGAGTTTTCTGGAAGAGCTAGAGCCAGTGGGACAGGATACGAATCTCGAGCGTTGTGCCACGGATTTCGTGCATCGACAGAGCAGGTCTGGATTGGCCATTGTGGTGAGCGACTTGATGGACCCTCATGGCTATCGAGAGGGGCTTGATCGCTTAAGATTTCATCGTTTTGAACCCTATCTGGTCCACCTTTATCATCAAAATGAGGCTAATCCTCAGCTTCGCGGTGATGTCGAACTGGTCGATGCCGAAACGAGGGAGAGAAAAAAGGTTACGGTCAATGAACGTGGCTTAGCACGTTATCGCCAAGTATTCCAGCAATTTCTCGAATCCTCGCAGGATTACGCCGCTCGATATGGCATGGGATACGTACAGAGTTCAACCGAGTTGCCGTTTGACGAATTGGTATTGCGAATGATGCGTCACTCCGGAACTGTGTCCTGAGGTGTTTTCATGCAGTTGGCTGTTCCTAACGCTTTGTTATGGCTACTGCTGGCGTTGCCGATCCTCGCCCTTTACCTCTTGAAGGTGCAGTTGCGCCGAGAGTCCGTATCTACGACTATGTTTTGGGAACAGGTCTTTGAGGAGCAAACGCCTCGCGCCATCTGGCAACGCTTACGGCAAATTGTTTCGTTGCTGTTGCAATTGCTATTCCTGGCTCTCGTGGTTTTCGCACTTGCCAATCCCTTGTTTATCTCGCAATTAGATCAAGCGCGGCGGATCGTCGTTGTTGTCGATGATTCTGCCAGTATGTCAGCAACTGATGTGAGTCCGTCTCGTTTTGAATGGGCCAGGCAGCAAGCGGAACGGTTGATCGAGGAATTACGTGTAGGTGATCAGATGGCGATCATATCCACTGCAAACGCCGCTGTTGAGATCGGCTTGACCGACCATCGACGTAGTTTGCGCCATGCATTATCTGAGTTGAATCCAACCGATGCTCCAGCCCACCTGGATCAGGCTCTGAACGTCGCGCGACGTCTTGTTGCCGATCATGGGAACGTCAAAATTATTTTGCTGACCGATCAGGAAATCGCTTTGAGCGAAGCCGAACACGTGGTGGAGCTTCGCACTTGTGGCGGATCGGCCGTAAATCGAGGGATTACCCAGCTGCAAGTGCGGCGGAATCTTGATGATCTGGTGGGATTTCAAACACTGGTCGAAGTGGGTAACTTTTCCGATGAGCCAGCCTCGCTACGACTGGAAATGAGTCTTGAAAATCGATTGCTTGATGTAATCCCATTGGAACTTAAAGCAGATGAGGTGCGCACCTTGGTGCTCGATTATGCGAGTGCTGAGGGCGGAAGATTGGTGGCGCGTTTGGATCAAAAGGATCTCCTCGCATGTGACAATCAAGCTTTTGCCGTCGTGGTGCCTCGACCCGTGCAGCCGGTGATACTGGTGACTCCCGGGAGTGTGTTTCTGGAAAGCGTTTTGTCGGTTATCCCTCAATTAGAAGTTGTCGTGACTCCCGATTTGCCTGGAGAAATTCCGGAAGGGTCGATCTTGATTCTGCACCGCACTCGTCTGGAACAGGTGCCATCCGGAAATGTGTTTGTGATTGACCCAATTACGGATTCAGATTGGTGGGAGTTGCAAGCTGCGATACGTGATCCCATCGTCGTGTCGCAGGATTCAGTAAGTCCTCTCATGACCCATGTAAATCTTGAAAATGTGGTTTTTCCCGGCGCCCGCAAGTTGCGGTTCACGACAGAGTATCAAACGCTTGCAGAGTCATTGGATGGAAACCCGCTCTACCTGGCAAGTCAGCGAAACGGCACTCGTCTCTTGTTGCTGACGACCGAGTTACTGCGAGGTGATTTACCTTTGCGGACGGCTTTCCCGATTCTGATGTCGAACGCGATTGCTTGGTTTCAAGATGGGAATGCTGACCTGCAGAGTGCAATTGCGACGGGGCGGACGGCGCAAATCACTTTGCCGCATCTTGCTGCCGGTGAGCAAGCCGATTGGCAAATCAGCGATCCCCAGGGAGAGACCCGACCTGTGCAGGCTGGTAAAGTTGTCATTGGGCCTTTGGATCACGTCGGTTTTTACGAACTGGAACCAATGGAGGAAGCCGGCACAGAAACAGAGATTGAGACGGTCACATTGGCCTGTAACCTTGCAAGTCAGACGGAGAGTGATATTCGGACAACAACGAATGTCTCCCATTGGAGTGAGCTCGGCGGTTGGGGACACTATCCGATCTGGTTTTACCTGACGTTTGCTGCTCTGCTGTTAAGCGCAATCGAATGGTACCTTTATCAGCGGAGGTGGGTCGGCTGATGCTTGATTCTCTGCCGCTTGAATTTGCGCGACCAACGATGTTGGTGTTTGCGGTGTTCTTGATTCCCTGGCTCGCTTTCGGCGCCTGGCGAAGCCTCGTTGATCTGCCCAACGCCCAACGGCATCTGCTGTTTGGGGTTCGACTTGTGCTAGGGATGCTATTGGTTTGTGCCATGGCAGGATTAGTTTGGTTGCGAACGACGAACCAACGGTTTGTTGTTGTCGCGATTGATCAAAGTCGTAGCGTTGGCGAGGAAGGCCAACAGTTGATTCGTGACTGGATTGCAAACGCCCAGGCGGCTGCGGGCGATGCTCGAGTCGTTTTTCTGCCCTTTGCAGCGACGCCGGGAAATGTGAGCGAGGACTTTTTAGCGGCGAACGACAGGGCCGGGATTCGCCCAGCGGGTTGGAGTGATTTGGCGTCGAATCTAGCTGCTGCTGTGGAGACTGCGAGGGCGGTTATTCCGCCGAATTATGTGCCCGAAGTGGTTCTCTTGTCGGACGGCAATCAAACCGTGGCCGATGTTCATCGCATTGCTTCGCTAGGCGAGATTCCAATATCGACCATTCCCTTGCCTGATCCCCGTGATCCGGAAGTGCAGCTGTCAGCGGTCGACGTGCCCACTCAAGTGCGGGAAGGTGAACCGTTTAATCTGGAAGTGGTGATTGATAGTACGCGGCAACAATCTGCCGAACTTAATCTCTTTCGCGATGATCTTAAGATTGATACGAAAACGGTTCGCTTGCAAATTGGCGAAAATCGATACTTGGTGCCGCAGCAAGTGGCGGGGCAAAGGAAAGTAGTCTACACCGTACGCGTTGGGGCGATTGAGGATACTTTCCTAAACAACAATCAAGCATCCGGGTCTGTTAACGCGACGGGAAAGCCACGAGTGTTGTTAATCGATAGCGATCCCGCGACAACAGACGTGCTGCGTTGGGCACTTGAAGAACAACAGATCCACGTTGATTTGCGCCCGCCCCAGGGGCTGCCCCAAAAACTTGATGCGCTCCAGACTTACGACGCGGTTCTGCTCTCTAACGTACCTGCGACGGAGATTTCACTGCGACAGATGCAGAATTTACGCAGCTATGTCTATGATTTTGGAGGTGGGCTGTTGGTTGTAGGAGGCGATCAGGCGTTTGGGCTCGGAGGTTATTATCGCACGCCACTTGAAGAAATGCTCCCCGTCCGCAGTGACTCCAAAAAGGATAAAGAAAAGCCTAGCTTGGCGATTGTTTTGATTATCGATCGATCAGGTTCGAT
Source organism: Pirellulaceae bacterium (assembly GCA_029243025.1). NCBI lineage: Bacteria > Pseudomonadati > Planctomycetota > Planctomycetia > Pirellulales > Pirellulaceae > Pirellulaceae bacterium. The sequence continues at coordinate 107,187 of JAQWSU010000021.1, forward strand.
GGCAAAGGATAAGCTGGAATTAGCTAAAGATGCTGCCCGCGGCGCGGTCGAATTGTTGGGGCCACGTGATCAGGTTGGTGTGATTGCTTTCGACAATAGCTCTCATTGGATCAGTGAATTGCATTCTGCATCTGACAAGGAATTTATCGTTAACCGCATTCGTACACTGGCGACAGGCGGTGGAACCAATATGTACCCGGCGTTGGCAGATGCATATCGGGCGTTGCAGACAGCGGTCGCAAAGCTGAAACACGTGATTATTCTGACGGACGGGATTTCAGCACCGGGAGATTTTGCCGGAGTGACTGCCGACATGGTCGCACAGCGCATCACTGTGTCCACCGTGGCAGTGGGGGACGGTGCCGATGAGAAAACTCTGCGAGATATTGCCGAAATCGGCAGCGGACGTTTCTATCTTTGTGATGATCCGCAAGCCGTGCCACAGATCTTTGCTAAAGAAACGGTGACAGCAAGTCGATCTGCCATCAACGAACTGCCTTTCCTGCCTCAACAGGCCCGCGTGACGCGAATTCTGGATGGCGTTGATCTCGAAAACTCGCCTCCACTGCTTGGTTTTGTTGCCACGCGAGCGAAACCGACGAGTGAGATTGTGCTGACGACGGAGGAGGGAGACCCTCTCTTGGCATGGTGGCGATATGGACTCGGTAAGACGATGGTCTTTACCTCGGATGCAAAAAGTCGTTGGGCATCCGAGTGGATGTCGTGGCCTGACTTTCCCGCCTTTTGGGCTCAGTTGACGCGAAGCGTGATGCGAAATCGCGACGTTCAGCAAGGCGAGTTGAATTTGAGGCAACTGGACGACGCGCTGGAGGTGACGCTGGACGTTGTTGATTCAAACGGGCAATTTCAAAATCAACTTGTTACGCAGTTAACTCTGGTGCGACCAGCTGATCAGGTTGAAAAAGAGACCTATGTCGTGCCGCAGACCGCACCAGGGCGATACTCAATTCGCATCCCGATAAAAGATGAGGGTGCTTATTTTGTTGATCTTACGCAAACTGAAAACAATCAAGTTGTACTTCAGACCTCACAAGGTTTTGATGTGGGCTACCCAGCCGAATTGCGACTGAAACCCACCGATTCCGACTTGTTACGGCGAGTTTCCGATGCCTCGGGGGGCCAGTTCAATCCCACGGCGGCCGAGTTTTTTCAGAAAACGATGCCGCCGGCTTCACGTGCGGAACCTTTGTGGCCCTGGTTGCTCTCGTTTTCACTGTTCTTGTTGGTGATTGACATTGCTTTACGTCGGACCGACCTTTCCAGCTGGGGATTAGGTCGATCGAAGCGGCCGGTTCGTTGAGTTGAGCATGTCATCCGTGTTAGAAATCTTGTAGGCTGAACGATCAGCAGTTCGTCGGAGTAGGCTATGCAACTCGTCGGAGTAGGCTATGCAACACAGTGAGTTGCACAAACGATTGCGCCCCATTCAAAAACGCATGCACCGTTTTGCGGTACTTCGATCTGCGATTCATGCGCTTTTGGTTGGGTCTGCGTTGGCATTGCTGCTTGCCGTTCTGAGACTCGCTGGCGTTCCGCTCCTAGTTTGGGTTGCATCCATCATTCCACTCTTGGTGGTGAGTGTTGGGATAGCTCTTGCCTTTCTTGAAAAACCATCCTGGATGAATGTGGCACGTGAAGTGGATCAGGTTTACGTGCTGAAAGATCGCGCTCTGACCGCGGTCTGCCTGACTGAAAAAAGTGATTTGGTTCCATTACAACAGTTGCAAATCGACGATGCGCTTCTCCATCTTCAAGCGGTTTCAGCAAATCGGGTTATTCCGCGAGTCATGCCCCAGGTGTTCCCTTTTGCCTGTCTGTTGTTGCTTACCGCTTGGCTACTGCTTACCTTGCCCTTTGCATCAGGCAAGGGCGACACGGGACCAAAATCCGTTCGCCCCGAATTGGTACGCTTGGCCGAAGAACTTGAGCTGGAATTGGTCGACCCTTTACGTCAGCTGTCTCAACCTGACCGAAAGAAGGATGCGGACAAGGAAGAAACCAAGTGGGATGCGAAAGAGCGAGAAACGTTGAACGATTTGACAGCCGACCTTGATCGGATGGTCAAGCAAATGAAGTTGCCTGGTGTTGACTCGCGAGAGGCGCTTGCCACGCTGTCCGAAATGCAAACTAGAATTGCTGATGCCCAAAAAGAATGGGATCTCTCACATCTCAATCCCAGCATGCAAGAATTGGGCCAGGCGCTACAGCAAGCGGATGCGATGAAAAGTGCCGGTAGGGCTCTCGAGGACCTGGACTATTTGGCGGCAGCGAATGATCTTAATCAGTTTGAACCTGAAAAGGTCACGTCTCGAGAAAAGGCCGAACTGTTCGGGGAACTTGCACAACTGGCGGATGATTTTCGTGACCAAGACCAAGCCAAGTTGGCGAAGCTTACCGACGAGTTGGCCAATTCTTCAAAAGCGGATGATGATTCGGCGGCTATCAACAACCTCGCCAAGCAAAAATCGTCCGCCTCAAGTCTGGCCGATTTCTCGAGACAATTGGCAGCGAGAAAAGCACTGCTGAGCAGTTTGGCGAAACAAAAATCGAAAATCAATGAGGCGAAGGGCGTTGCTCGGAGTGGTGGAACAAGCGAAAGGCCCACAAAACAACCGAGACGGACGTGGGGCAGAGGCTCCTCACCTGAATCCTTGCAGCAGCCGGCTACTGCAGATCTGGCTTCACAACGAAAACGCGAAACGATCTCCGGGATCGCCGGCGAAGGGCCTGCTGAGAAAGAGTTAGCCGGTTCAGCTCCGACGGATGAGACAAAACGAGTTGAATACGAGCAACGGTTTAAGCAGTTCGAGCGGGCGGCCGAAGGCGTCCTGGAGCAAGAGGCTTTGCCGCTGGGCCACCGGGAAACAATTCGGAAGTACTTTCATGCGATTAAGCCGGAATGACCTCGTCGTTTCGAACTCTTCGCCTCTCAGGTGCTCGCAGTGTCTTCCGATTGTGACACCATCGGATCCATGTCATTGAAGATCTTTCCTACACCCTCGTGCCAAACACGGCCAATCAGAAGATCGGTCAAGTTGCCCTGATGCTCTGGATGTGCCTTCATGAACTGACCGAAACTGAAATCGTCCGTGTAGAAGGCGTGGACGAGCTTTCGGATCCATTGGGCCCCCTTCTTGAAGTCTTCTGCCCAGCCGCCGAGCTGTTGCCCGGAAAGATCATTCTTTTCAAAACCCGCGACAATTGCATCTGCGGCCAGCTCACCCGACTTCAACGCGAGGTAGACGCCGGAAGAGTAGACTGGATCAATAAAACCGAACGCATCACCGACCAAGACCCAACCATTGCCAGCATGCTTGTGACTCCAATAAGAAAACTCTTTGGCGACGTGAAATGAGCCTTCTTGTCGGCCAGGTTGGATCCGTCTCGCGACGGCTTCGCACTTTTCTAGCTCCTCTTGAAACGTGTCTTCGGGAGTCCCACGTCCCTTCAACAAATGATCGTTATCGCCCACGACTCCAACGCTGACGATGTCGTCTGCCAGCGGGATGTACCAAAACCATGCCTTCTTGTCGCTCGTGAGTAGAATCAAGGTCGTGTTCTTGCTTGGGACTTCCGCTCTCGCGGCTCCGCGGTAGTAGGTCCAGATCGATGCCTTCCTGAGACGGCGATTAAATTCTTGAAGCCCAAGCCGGCTGGCAATCATGGCGGATTGCCCCGAACCATCGACAAGAACTTTTGCTTCGATGTCGTACGAACTGCCGTCCGTTCGCCGCATTTGAACCCGATGCGGACCTTGCTCTCGAAATTCGATCGCGGTGACGCGAGTTTCATCGCGGCAGACCGCTCCTTTTTCTGCCGCGTTGTCGAACAACATCTGGTCAAAACGGGCACGCTCGACGTGCCAGGTCGTTGATGATTCCCGATCATCGTGTTCGCGGAAAAAAAAGGGCTGCGATTCTTTTCCCGATTGGGTGACAAATTGGACACCTGACTTGGGGACGAAGCCCGACCGCTTCATTTTATCGAGAACACCCAAGCGTTGGAGCGTCCAGTAAGTCTCTGGCATTAACGACTCACCCACGTGGAATCGAGGCACTTTTTCTCTCTCGACGACGAGTGTCGAGTGGCCGGACTCGGCAACGAGAGCGCCCGTGGTGCAACCGCCGGGGCCGCCTCCAATAACAACGCAGTCAAATTGATCGGTCATAAATTTTCCGCTGATAATTCGTCGTGCGGGGAGCTAACTCAGCCAAGCAAACTCTGCAGAGCGATAGCAAGATTAGGATGTTGGAAGGTGTAACCGGTAGCTTGTAGTTTCTGGGGGTAGACTCGGGCACTGCTTAAAAGCAGTGCGTCTGCCATCTCGCCCAGGGCCATTTTCGCAGCAACTGCGGGCATTGGGAAGATTGTCGGTCGTTTTAACACTCCACCCAGGGCTTTCGTGAACTCGAGATTCGTAGCAGGTTCCGGAGCGACTGCGTTGACAGGCCCTACTAATTCAGCGTGCGAAATCGAGTGCTCGATGGAGCCCACGGCGTCAGCAAGGGAGATCCAACTCCAGTACTGGCGGCCGTTCCCGACTCGCCCTCCTGCTCCAAAGCGGAACGGCAAAAGCATATTTTTCAACGCGCCACCCTTTGGACTCAGAATAATCCCAAAACGCAGGTTGATGACGCGAATTCCTGCGTCTTTCGCCGGTTGTGTCGCGGCTTCCCACTCGCGACACACCTCAGCAAGGTAGGTGGATCCATTGGAGGCCTCCTCGACCAGTTTTTCGTCGCCCCGATTCCCATAAAAACCGATTGCTGAGGCAGAAACCAACACTTTTGGTTTAATTTCGAGCTCTGCGAGTGCCTTCGAGAGCAGAGTGGTTCCGTTGACCCGACTATCCCGAATTCGGGCTTTTTTGGCTGCCGTCCAGCGACCGTCTGCGATGTTGTCGCCGGCCAGGTGGACAACCGCATCAAATCCGGTCATTTGATCGAGCGGCAGCAGACCCTGCTCGGGCGACCAGTGGATCGAGTCCTCTGACCCTTCGGAGCGCGTCAGCGTGGTGATTTGACAGGAATCTGACGACATTTGCCGCCGCAACGCAGTCCCCACGAGACCGCTTCCCCCGGATACGAGTAATTTCATTGAAGCTGCCTTTGGAGTATATTCGGGGCTCGTTTCCGATCGATCGTTCGGAGCTATGGAAGTCATCTTAACTCACCTCATGGACGTATCTCGGGTTGCGGGCCAAATCGCGGGCCGGCGGACATAACCGATAAAAGGAGACGAAAAATAACTCGAGCTTTCTTGAATGCAAATGGTTCATGCGTTAAGTCTTTGCTACCCAACAGGTTGTGTTTTTTTGAGTTGGCGAAATTGAGCAAGGTTCTATAGTGGCGCTTGATTCATAGCGATGCGGCGACCGAACGATGGTTGACGCGTGATGGAAACCCTCGATGGAGCTGGCTTAGCATGAGAAAAAAAAACCTCCTTACGATCGCCGTCTGGGCACTCACCATCAGTTTCGGCTTGCACGCCGGCGCGGCGGAGTCCGAGTGGAGCCAGTGGCGGGGACCTCAGCGCGATGGGCATGCGTCAGGGCCCGTCTGGCCCGATAAACTGGATGACACATCGCTGGTAAAGCAGTGGGAAGTGAAGCTGGGGCCGAGTTATTCGGGGCCGATTGTTCGCGGTGATCGGGTGTTTGTGACCGAAACGATAGATAAAAAGTCGGAGCGGGTGACCGCCTTCGATCGCAACACTGGCGAACAATTGTGGTCCCAGGAATGGGAAGGTGCTGTGAGCGTTCCCTTCTTTGCTCGATCGAACGGGAGTTGGATTCGCGCGACACCGGCCACTGATGAAGAGACGCTTTATGTGGCAGGGATCCGTGATGTGTTGGTGGCGCTCGACATCGAAACGGGAACGGAGAAGTGGCGTATTGATTTCGTCGAGGAACTGGAGACTCCAGTACCGACTTTCGGGTACGTTTCATCGCCATTAATCGATGGAGAATACATTTACGTTCAGGCAGGGGCGTCGGTAATCAAAATCGACAAGCAGAGCGGAGACATTGTCTGGCGGTCGATGAACGATGGTGGTGGCATGAACGGTAGCGCCTTTTCCTCGCCGGTCATCGAGACCATGGGAGGCGAACGGCAATTGTTGGTGCAGAGTCGAACGACACTCGCCGGACTGTCGCTGGAGACGGGCGAACTTCTTTGGAGTCAGGATATCCCCGCTTTTCGTGGCATGAACATCGTGACACCGACGAAGATTGGTGAGCGGTTGTTCACGAGCAGTTACGGCGGTAAGTCTTTCATGTTCGGAATTGACAAGACGCCGGAAGGATTTTCTGTTTCGGAAAGATGGGAAAACAAAGTACAGGGCTATATGTCTTCGCCGGTGGTGGTCGACAATCACATCTATCTTCATCTCCGAAATCGGCGCTTTGCGTGTCTCGATGCGGAGACCGGTGAGGACAAATGGATCACCAAGCCGTTCGGTCAGTACTGGAGTCTGTTGGCTCAGGGGGACCGCATTCTGGCTTTGGATGAACGAGGCGAATTGTTGTTGATCGCGGCAAACCCGATCGAATTTGAGATTCTCGATCGGAAGAAGGTCAGCGAGGAGTCGACTTGGGCTCATCTCGCTTTCGATCGTGGGCAACTATTCGTTCGAGACCTGAAGGGACTAACTGCCTATCGCTGGGCGAAAGATTGACAGGCGTTCGCGTCGTGAACAGTTCGCTGTCAATGGATGGGAAGAGGTAAACTGCTTTGGAAAATTCCATGAAGATGTCTGCAGCTGCTTCGCGGTTTGAGAAGGGAGATCTGGTTCGAATCATTCCCTTTTCGTTGATGCACATCGGCTGCCTTGCCGTTTTCCTGGTGGGTGTAAGTTGGATCGCCGTCATTGTGGCAATGTTGGTTTATTTTGTTCGCGTCTTTGCACTAACGGCTTTCTATCATCGTTATTTCTCGCATCGGGCTTTCAAGACTTCTCGCTGGTTTCAGTTCGTGGGAGCATTACTCGGCAACGCAGCCGTCCAGCGTGGGCCCATTTGGTGGGCAGCTCATCATCGCGACCATCATCGGCACTCCGATCGTATCGCCGACGTGCATTCACCGCACGTTCATGGGTTTTGGTGGAGTCATACGTGCTGGTTTTTGTGTCGCGAGAATTACGACCTTGAACGTCGTGGTTTGAAGGATTTGTGGCGGTTTCCCGAGTTACGTTTTCTTGATCGCTTTGAATTTTTTTCGCCGATCGTGCTCGCTATTTCCATGTTTGCTCTCGGAGCGGCATTGGAGGTTTGGATACCACAGTTGGGGACTAACGGATGGCAAATGTTTGTTTGGGCCTTTCTCGTTTCGACGGTTTTGCTGTATCACGTGACCTATGCCATCAATTCCCTTGCCCACACGTTGGGCAGCCGTCGTTTCCCGACAGGTGACGAAAGTCGCAATAACTTTTGGCTGGCGTTGTTGACGTTTGGTGAGGGTTGGCACAACAATCATCACTACTTTTCGTCCTCGGCGCGACAAGGATTCTACTGGTGGGAAATCGATATCACTTATTACGTTCTACTTCTGTTGTCGTGGCTTGGGATCGTCTGGGATCTGCGACCGGTACCCCAACGTGTGTTGGACGAGGGGCGAGATTTCACTTTGTCAGCGCGAGCTGAGCAGCGTTCCCCTTGATCTGTACGGACGGATGTTTGAATGCGTATAGCGATTGTCGGCGGTGGTGTCAGCGGGAATGTCTGTGCTTGGTTATTGCATCCGGATCATGATGTCACCCTATTTGAGGCAGCCGATTATCTGGGGGGGCACACGAACACGATCGAGGTACAGACGTTTGACGCGGAGTACACCGTCGATACCGGTTTCATGGTCTTCAATAACCAGACTTATCCGCAGTTCATTCGACTCTTGGAATTGTTGGGCGTGCCGCATCAACTAAGTGATATGAGCTTCAGTGTCCGCTGTGAACGATCCGGTCTGGAGTATCAAGGTAGCTCTCTCAATGGTCTGTTCGCGCAGCGATTGAACCTGTTCAATCCTCGCTTTTATTGGATGTTGAAGGATGTGCTGCGTTTCAATCGGCAAGCTCCTAGGTTTTTACGGCTTGAGGATGATGTTACGACTTTAGGTGAATATTTAACGGCTAAGAAATACGGCTCGGCGTTTATCCAAAACTATCTGATACCGATGACCGCCGCCATTTGGTCCGCTCGCCCACATGCTGTGTTGGAGATGCCGGCTCGTTTCCTCATCGCATTCTTTTTGAATCACGGGCTGCTGCAAGCTGCAAACCATCCTCCTTGGCGAACCATATCGGGGGGGGCGCGTACCTATGTCAAGGCGATTGCCGATTTGATGCCGGGGCGGATTCGATTGAATTCGCCGATTGAAAGTGTGCGTCGGCACTCCGAACATGTGGTGGTGAAACCGGTGGGTAGTCAGGAAGAGACCTTCGACGAAGTCATCTTTGCGACCCACGCAGATCAGACGCTACGCATGTTGTCAGATGCGACCGACCAAGAGAAATCCGTCTTGGGAAGTTTCGACTACCAGCGAAATATGGCCGTGCTTCACACGGATTCGTCGCTACTTCCCCTGCGAAAGCGAGCCTGGGCGAGTTGGAACTATCACATTCCTCAGTCGGAAGACCAGCCCGTAGCCGTGACTTATGACTTGAATCGTCTCCAGTCCCTTGGTGCACCTGCACCCATTTGCGTCACGCTGAATCATGTCGACCAGATTGATCCATCCTTAATTCTGGGGCAGATGGAATATGAACATCCAGTCTTCGGATCGGGGACCATTGAAGCGCAACGCGCCCACCGAGAGCTAAACGGACGTCACCGGACCCATTTTTGCGGAGCTTATTGGGGTTATGGATTTCATGAAGACGGCGTTCGCAGTGCACTAGTTGTTGGGGAGTCTTTTGGGAAAACACTTGAATCATGCACAGTTGCATCTACGACGGGTTCGTGCGACACCGTCGTTTCCAGCCAATAAGGCGGGATTTCCAATATCGAATTACTTACCTTTATCTTGATCTTGCCGAGCTGGATCAGGTTTTTGAGCGATTGTCGCTATTGGGAAATGGTCGTTTTTCGCTGACGTCGATTTACCGACCTGACCACCTGGGCAGCCACGAGAGTAGCCTCGATGATGCCGTCCGAAATCTGGTTGCCGAACGCACAAATGTCCGACCAACGGGCGCCATCCGGATGATGACCCAATGGCGAACATTCGGCTTCTATTTTAGCCCTATTAACTTGTTTTTCTGTTTTGATGAATCTGAAACGCTCGAGACGGTTGTCGCTGAAGTCAGCAACACTCCCTGGCGGGAACAGCACAGTTACGTGCTTTGGTCAGGAAACCAGGCGGGCCGTCAGGCGTTGGCCTATCGGCATCCGAAGGATTTTCACGTTTCCCCTTTTCTGGAGATGGGGCTTGAGTACGATTGGCGGATGGCGGTCCCGAACGAACAGTTCTCTGTTGATCTGAAGACGTTGCGTGATTCGAAATGCCTGTTCGATGCGTCGATGCAGGTGAATCGACGTGAACTGTCGAATCGTAATTGGCTCAAAACTTTAGTGCGATATCCCGTTCCAGCAGCACGGATTCTTACTGCCATTTATTACGAGGCCTTACGAATATGGCTCAGAAAATGCCCGTACTACCCCCATCCCAAAACGAAGGATCCGTCCGATCGACTTCCGAACGAAAATTTGGACAAGGCAGCGACCAAGGCTGGTTGACCGATTGGTCACGTCAGTTGCTATTTCAGCGTTTGGGATCGTTGGGATTTGGACAGCTTGAGATTGTCGAGGGCGGCGACCGACATGTTTTTGGCAGTGATGCTAATCGGTTGGCTCGATTAGAGGTTAACGACAGTTCTTTTTACAGACATGTGGTGATGGGAGGAGCGCTTGGCGCGGCCGAGTCGTTTCTGCAAGGCCATTGGGTGTCGGATGATTTGGTTGCCGTTTTTCGTTTGTTAGCGATCAATTCCACCACCTTTCAAAACGTGAATTCCAGTGGGCGTCTGCTACTCGCACCCGTTAATTTGATCCGTCGTTTGATCACTCGTAATTCGCAATCGGGTAGCCGCAAAAATATCCATGCCCATTACGATCTGGGAAATGAATTTTTTAAGCTGTTTCTCGATTCAACAATGACTTACTCCTCGGGAATCTTTGTGTCGCCACAGAGTTCCTTACGAGAATCGTCGATCGAGAAATACGATCTGATATGCCGTAAGCTGCGGCTGGAACATCATCACCAGTTGGTCGAAATTGGAACCGGCTGGGGCGGATTTGCCATTCATGCTGCCGCGGAATACGGTTGCCGCGTCACCACCACAACCATCTCTCAGGAACAATTTCAGTATGCCAGGGCGGCTGTCGAAAAAGCGGGGGTGGCGGATCGGGTTGAGATTGTTTGCAAAGACTATCGTAATCTTCAAGGCCAATACGATCGGCTCGTTTCCATTGAGATGATCGAAGCCGTTGGCCACCAGTTCTTGCCAGCTTACTTCCAACAATGCAGTCGCTTACTGAAAAATAACGGTGAAATGTTGATTCAGGCGATCACGATTCCTGATCAGTTTTATGACGATTACCGAAAGTCGATCGACTTTATTCAACGCTATATTTTTCCGGGTGGTTGCTTGCCTTGCCTCTCCGCGATAACCGATGCAGTTAAGAGAAAGACCGATTTGCAACTGGTGGGACTTGACGACTACACGCCACACTACGCAAGAACATTACAGCTTTGGCGAGAAAGGTTTCTCGGACAGCTGGATTCAATTCACGCGCTTGGCCTGGATGATCGTTTTATTCGGATGTGGGATTACTATCTCGCTTATTGCGAAGCCGGATTTCGAGAACGTATGACAGCTCTTTTGCAGCTGCATTTCGCCAAACCGAATGCTCATGGATTTGGGCTGACGTTCGGATCATCCTCCTAATCCCCAAGAGGTTGCCAGGCTGTTTAGATTGCTTTGACAGACGCAGCTAAGCGTGCTGTTTTTGCAGGAAATAGACTGGGAGTCCAAGCAAAATGATTAGGAAAGCGACGCCTGAAACCATCGGTTTGTAGAGGATGGCGCTGTACGTCATGAAGCCGCAAGCGATCGCAAACACGAACACGCTCCACGGAAAGAATGGAATCCGAAATGGACGTTCCACATTAGGCTCTTTCAGCCGTAGCAAGATCACTGATAGGCTTGTGAAGAGGTAGAACAGATAGACAGCGGCCGCGGTGTAGAGCAATGTTCGGGTGAAAGTCTCGAGCAAATTGATCAGAATAAGTGCAATGCATGCTTGCAACACCAAAGCTCGGGTGGGGGTTCCAAGCTTTTGGTTCCAAAGACCGACGGTTTTAAATAAGCGATGCTCGGTACCAACCGCATAGGAGATTCTTGCGCCGGTCAGGATCAAGCCGTGCATGGATCCGAGTGCCGAGATCGCGATGAGGATTCCTACGGCCGTCGCGGCAATTCCAGGAAATCTGGCGGCGACAACGTCGATGGCCACCGCCTTACTCGCAGAGACTCCTGCCATCCCCAATACGTGTACGAAGGCGAGATTGGCCAACAGGTAAAGCCCTAGAACGACTCCTAGGCCGAGCGTCATCGCGCGGACAATATTCTGCTGGGGATTTTTGATTTCCGCAGCAACATAAGCCATTTCATTCCAACCCCCAAACGAAAATAAAACCAGCACCAATGCGACGCCAACTGGAAAGTTCGCAGCGGTTTCGACCGTATTCGTCTCGCTGGCATGAAATCCGGGCGTGATCAAAGCGATACCGACGATCGACAACAACCCAATAGCTTTGACGACGGTGAGGGCATTCTGTGTCCATTTGCCCTCGCGGACTCCAAAGATATTAATCGCGGTGAAAATGATGACTGCAAGGGAGGCAAATAAGCATTCGATGAATACCGTGTTGCCCGTGGAATTTAACGCGATGCCCGTCACCGCCTGCACATAGCGAGCAAAGACAAACGCCATGACTGCAATGTCGCCTGGACGTACAATGGTTAATTGGATCCAGCCAAACAAGAATCCGGCCCAGGGACCATAGGCCTTGCTCAAATAGACGTAATCTCCTCCTTCACGCGGGTAAGTGGTAGCCAGTTCGGCATAACAAAGCGAGCCGATAAATGAGATTACACCCCCACAAAGCCAGAGTCCCAGTAAAAAACCAAGTTGGTTCGTGCTGGTCGCGACGTCAGGGGCCGTCTCATACAAACCGGCTCCAACGATAATGCCGACGATCAGGCAGGTGGTGTCGAACAGCGTCAAGCTTCGTTGGGGTTGCTCATTCAAGAGGTGGAAGTCCTAGCCAAGGGGATTGGTGGCGTGGCATGATCGTGGAGCTTGCCGGTTAGCTTGGGGCAAATTTTCATTCATTTTTTTGGGGGTGGAGTCAATTGCTTGATGCGAAGATCACGGAACCAGACGGGAGAGCCCGCAGCCTGCAGGACGATGTGTCCCCGCTTGTTCTGGGCGAATTGTGGCCAAGCGTGAAATTGACTCGCCTCGATCTTCTTGTCCCAGTCTTCGCTGCCGATTTCACAGTCGACAACCTTTTCGCCATTGAGCCAATGCTGAATTCGCCCTTCCTCGACGACGATGCGACTGCGATTGAATTCACCTTGTGGCTGTAACGTGATTTCGGATTCACCATAGAGCCCGTAAAGTGATCCACAAGCGGTTGTGGGACGACGCTCAGAATTAACGGGCTTTTGACTGACCAGCTGGTATTCGGGACCTGTCTGGTGCGTTTGTTTATCACTTTCACTGACACGATAGATGACGCCGCTGTTACCGGCTTCGCCTAGCTTCCACTGGAATCGTAAGTCAAAGTCGCCGTACACTGACTTTGTCAACAGATCAGGACCTTTTCCAGTGCCACGAATCGTGCCGTTTTCAACGAGCCAAGTTGGTGGTACATCGGGTTGTCGATGCCCACGCCAGCCGCTCAGCGTCTTTCCGTCGAATAGAGCTTCGAATTTCGTTTCTTCATCCGCGAATATGTTCGGCGCACAGATCACCAAGCCGAGGAAGAGTACAACCGTCGTGGCGAAGAGTCTCATTGTGTGTGGCTTCTTTATTTTTTTGTCGCAACCGCGTTGTTACCGCGAGTGATGAGGACGACTTCAGGTTAAACGCGTCCTGAATCGATCGGCCCTAGTTGGTCAATGGCGGTTTCCCGCTCGGTCAACAATCGATCAATCTCCTCGATTTCTTCATCTTGCAAGAGCCAATCCCCCGCGGGAGCAGTTCCCCTGATTTGACTCGGATTTCGTGCGCCGACGATGGCGGAGGTGACTTCTGGTTTTCGTAAACACCAGGCGATGGCCAATTGTGCGAGAGGTCTTTCCTGACGAGTTGCAATGCTTCGTAGGCCATCAACCAATTTTAAGTTGATTCCCAGTAGTGGTTCCTGGAATTTGGGGTCACGCGAGCGATGGTCGCTGTCCGGTAAAGATTCGGCACGAGCCCGATCAAAAGCTCCGGTCAACAAACCTTTTCCCATTGGACTGTAGCAAATGATGCCGATCTGATGTTGTTTGCAATAGGGCAACGTCTGAGCTTCAATTTGCCGCGTAATCATGCTGTACGGCGGCTGTAAGGAGGCGACCGCGTGGAACGGCCTCAGCCTTTCAAGCTGAGCCGGTGAATGGTTGGAAACGCCGATTTCTCGCACTTTACCCTGCTCCTTCAATTCGACGAGGGTCTGCCAGGCTTCCTCAATGTCAGCCTCCGGATCGGGCCAATGCAACTGGTATAAGTCGATCACATCGAGATCTAAACGTCTCAGACTGGCCTCGCACTCGTTGATGATACTTTCTCGCTTCAAGACCCCCGTGATGTTGCCGTCAGCTTGAACGACGCGGCTGCACTTGGTGGCGACCAGGGGACGTTGGTCGGCGGGCAGCGTGGACAACGCTTTGCCGACGATTTCTTCCGATCGACCGTCGCCGTAGACGGCTGCTGTATCGATCCAGTTGATACCGCTGTCGAGAATTCCTTGATGGATAGCTGAGATCGCCTCCGACTCGTCTTGTGGACCCCAGCCAAATTTCCAGTCACCTCCGCCAATTGCCCATGTGCCGATACCTACCGTCGTGAGTTGAAGTGATGAGTTGCCGAGTGAGCGAGTTTGCATGTTTATCACCAATAAGAATTTTGCTAAGTGGAAGGGGGAGGGCGAATTGATTTTCGCATCGCCAAGGCTTACCGACTTTGGGCTGACTAATCCAACGCAAGAGCGCACCTGTACAGTTGGTTTGCGGAGCAAAGCAATGGTTGACGGTCGAATCCGTGTGGGACTTCATGGGAGCACGTTTGGAAAGACGGGAGCGGCTTAATCAGAATAGTTATATTTTGATGCCACTACATCGATTTCAATACTAAGGCCGCGCTCACTAAAACGGCGACACCAAAGCCCAATAGGGCGACTGTCCGCCAGTCCACCTCGTGAGATTCGGGGGTAGCGCAGATTCGCTCGACCAAGGATAATTGTATCGGGCGAACATCAAGAGCGGCTCGGTCTTGTGGGTTGGCAGTGGGTTGATCTTGATTTGGGGTCATGCACAACTCGCCCAAGATACCTTGGACGGTTCGAGCATTAAACGGCCTATCATCGGGCGATTTGGCCAACAGCGCTAGAATCAATTTATCGAGTGATTCGGGGCAGTTTGGGACTAAGTTTCGGACATGCGGTGGATCGGAATGGAGATGTTGCTCGAAGATTTCAGCAAAATTGTCACCTAGGTAAGGTGGTTGTCCCGTCAGCATTTCATAAAGGACACAGCCCAGGGCATAGAGATCGACTTGGCCAGTGATCTCTCGATTGCCTCGGACAAGTTCCGGAGCCATGTAGGCGTACGTACCCACCGTCAGTCCGACTTCGGTCAACTCTGTTTCGCGTAGATCTCTGGCAATCCCAAAATCGCCGAGTTTGATGATACCTTTGAGCGTAATGAACACGTTGCCTGGCTTCAAATCACGATGAATGATGCCATGATTGTGAGCATGTTGCAGGGCCGAGGCGATTTGTCGCCCACACTCGGCCGCTTCTTTCCAACTGAATGGCCCGCTGTTTTTGAGCATTTCCTTGAGGTTGCCACCCTCAATCAACTCCATCACGTAAAACAGTTGTCCGTCGCGATCGCCGTCTCCGAAATAGGCCACGATGTTGGGGTGATCCAGTTTCGAAAGGACCATCATTTCGCGACGGAAACGGGCCACGACCAAGGGGTCGCTGCCGACAGCAGGAGAAAGCAGTTTCAGCGCGTAGATGTCGCCGGTTGCTCTGTCAGTAACGCGGTAGATGGTTCCGACCGTTCCGAAACCGATCGTCTCGCCGATGTCAAAATCGTCGTACGCGATGCGTGTCATGTCCCGTATTGTAATGAGATTCTTCGCGTGCGGGCCGGCAGCAGGCGTGGCTGCGCGAGAATCGCCGCATTCTCTTCTTCGTAGGGTGTCAGATTTACGGGTAAATCGTGGGCGGTTTTTCACAAGAGAGGTTGTTGTTTTAGAGGGTCTGGATTATCATAAAGTGTTATGTCTCTATGACTTGCAGTAAGTTCTCGATGAATCCATTGCGTCTGCCCGCAGGCGGCGACTGACTTGGCATGCCAAAAGTCACCTCGACAGAAAAACTTATCGAACTGATCAAACGCAGCGAGTTGATCGGCAAGGACGAGCTGGCGGACTTCCTGGCAACTCGGGCCGCGAAGTCGAAAGGTCTGCTTCCGCCGGATCACCATACGTTGGCGAACGAGTTGATCGGTGCGGGCCTGATCACTTCTTGGCAGATGGAGCAGCTACTCAAGGGGAAATATCGCGGGTTTCGTTTGGGTAAATACACCCTCAAGGGCCATCTTGGCACGGGGGGCATGAGCAGTGTTTACCTTTCTGAGCATCCAATCATGCGCCGGCCGGTTGCGATCAAGGTGCTTCCCAAGAGTCGGGTTTCGAAGTCGAGTTATTTGGAACGTTTTGAACTTGAAGCTCGCGCTGTCGCGGCTTTGGATCATCCGAATATTGTCCGTGCGTACGACATCGACAACGAGGGCGACACGCATTACATCGTGATGGAATATGTGGAGGGTAAGGACTTCCAACGCATTGTCGAGCAGGAAGGCGTTTTGGCATTCGAGCGAGCTGCCGATTGTATTGCTCAAGCTGCGGCAGGACTTCAGCACGCTCACGAAGCGGGTGTTGTGCATCGCGATATCAAGCCGGCTAACTGCCTGGTGGATCGGGTCGGTGTCGTCAAGGTACTGGATATGGGCCTGGCAAAGTTCTCTCAAGACGAAAAGTCACTCAGTTCTGTCCACAAGGATAGCGTTGTTGGCACGGCTGATTACTTAGCGCCTGAGCAGGCGGTCAACAGTAGCAAAGTTGACGCGCGAGCCGACATTTATGGCTTGGGAGGGACCCTCTATTTCCTCTTAACTGGACATCCACCGTTTCCCGAGGGAACGTTGACGGAACGACTTCTCAAACATCAGCGCGAGGAACCGGCTAGTATTTTCGAGGATCGGTCGGACGCACCGGCCACGTTAGTCGATGTTTGTCGTCGAATGATGATGAAAAATCCGAACGAACGAGTTCAAACTGCCGCTGGCGTGGTTGAGCAGTTGCGTCACTGGTTGGCAGGACGCGGCTATGGCGAGCAGCCGACAGGCAGTACTCCTCCTCGCATTGGAGCCGGTAATGATGGAGAGACCACCAATCGCTTGGAGCGATTAGTGGCCACATCGGCGCTGCCTGAGACCGAGGAAAAAACGAGTGACACCGTTTCGGCGAACACCGGGGATACTGCGGCGATTGGTGGACGGGAAGAAGATCTCACTTTAGCTCCCATTGACGAAGAGGAAGCCCGGCCCGAGGCTGCGACGAGTTCGTCGGATGCGATCGATATTGATATCGAGGATCGGCTAGATGAGACGGTCTTGTCACAGATTGAAGAAGAGATTGGAACCCATAATTCGGCCAGTGGTTCGCTCGTGGATTTATTGGAAAACAATAGTCTTTCGTCTGCCTCAGCGACCGGGATTTTGCTCCGTCGCAAGCGGCCGGCGGTGCCGATTTGGATGTGGGGAATCAGTGTCGTTGCTGTGTTGATTGTGGTTTTACTGTTTCTGGCCATTATTGTTTGGTAGCGTGACCGCGATGAGTGAGCTGTCTGTATTGGAGAGATTGCGAGAACACTTACACCGCTGCGAAGTTCCTTTCAGCGAACTCCAGCATCAGCCGACCCGCACCTCAGAAGAAGCAGCTGAGGCTCGTGGTGAGGAATTGAAGATTGGTGGTAAGGCACTCGTGCTCAAACTTGATGGCCAGTTTGCTTTGTTTGTCTTGCCCGCAGATCAGAGGTTGGATTCCAAGGCAATCAAACGACAGTTGTCTGCGAAAAAGTCTCGGTTTGCATCCCAGGAAGAGCTTTGGGAGCTGACAGGGCTTGTGCCTGGTTCGGTACCGCCATTTGGAAGGCCGGTCTTGCCGTTGCCACTATTTGTTGACCACCGACTGACGGAAAACTCGCGAGTTGCCTTCAATGCCGGGTCGCTTTCGGTGAGCTTTATGATGCAAATGGCGGACTATTTAAATGCTGCTCAGCCAACCGTACTACAAGTTTGAATCTGTTGAATCCAGTCAGAGACTCGTGCTGCGAGGGACTAGAGTGTATCCGTGTTTCGCCGGTCACGTTTGACTCGTCAGCGAAGATCAGACGAACACCGAAGCCGTATTGCGAGCCAAAATGGAGCTCGTAACGTCATCCAGTTCGAGATCGTCCAACGCTTGATCCGCCGAGTTGCTGTTTCGCGCCGTTTGCAAGTCGAAGAGCTTGTCAGCTTCTGCGGCGGAAACGAGCTCGATACGCTGAGATGTCGACTCTGAATCCATTTTTGTGTTAATTCGACCGGGAGTGCTGCGAGCCAACTGAGAATTCGAATCTTCGGTGCCGCCGATGGGGGATAAACTACCGCCCCAAGTATCTCTCGTCTCTGTGGTTGGATTGGCTTGGACGGCGGCAACTGCATTCTCATTAAGGACGTTGATGATCAAAATGGCGTCGGCGGGTGCGATGAAGCCGTCACCGTCGACATCGAAGAAGGCAGGAACCGGATTGGGTGGATCTGACAGTTTTCCGTTGCTCGGATCGTGATAGACGGGGGTATTCAGTTCATTGATGATTTTCAAGACGTCCATGGGCGAGACGAATCCGTCGGCATTCACGTCCAATTGGTTGTCTGGATTTTGCCAGCCTGACCCCGCATCCGTCACATCTATCAGAACGATGGCCTCGTTCGAAAGTTGTCCGTTTGTATCACGAACGGTATATCGAAATTCGTCGGAACCAACGAAGTCATTGGACGGCGTGTAAGTGATTTCTCCTGATGTTAAATCGACTTCGGTCAGTCCTGAAGTAGCTGGCGAAACAACCTGTACCGATGATTGCTCCAGTTCCGTGTTCACATCTCCGTCATTCGCCAATACATCGATTACAACTGAGTTGTTAATCGTGGTTGCTACGGAGTCGTCTCGTGCGACAGGCGGTGTTGCCGCGGTCTCAACATTCGCGAAATCAATGTTGCTGATGTCATTCTCGCCGATTGTGACCTCGTGACTGCCGTCTCCGCCACCATTGGGAACTGTTTGTTGGTAACCTGCAGGAATAACCTGATTAATTCGATAATTGTCGGCGACGAGGTTGCGGAACTCATACTCGCCCTGGCTGTCCGTGATTGTCCAGGGTTCCGAGCCTGCATCATTGACTCGAAGTGAATCGAAACGAGCTGTGAGTCGTTCCCGTTGCGTGTAAGCGAGTGCGTAGGAGATGTCGCCCTCAGCTCGCGTCAATCGCAAAGTCTCGATTTGTGATTCGCAAAAGTCCGATTCACACAAACCTTGGGTGCTCGCTGACGCCAGCAAGTTGTTGCTTCCGTCGTAAATCTCCAACACGCCCACGTCAGCGGCTGTTGTGCTGCTTCCAATCACGTCAATGCTTACGGAGTTCGCACCGTCCGCAAAGCTCATGCGTAGCTTCTGCGTGAAATTGAAGAAATCTGTGATGCTGTCCACACCGCCGTTGTTGCCCGCCCGGAAAGTTCCAAAAACGAAATCTCCCGTCGAGGCAAAAGAGCCCGGTACGCTGTCGTTGGGGGCTTTTCCGATCGCGATGATCTCGTCGCTCGTGATGACACCTCCATGGTTTTGAACAGAAAGCGAGACCCCCGGAATATCGATTAGTTCTTCTGATCCGAACGCATCTGGTTCGATAATGACGCCGGTAACATCCAGCATGTCGTTGCCGTTTTGATCGATGAACACCTCGACGCCGCCCAATCCGGGTTCGCCAACTTCGATTTCTCCATTGCCATTCAGGTCATTGATGACCTGTCCCGACAGCGAGGCGAGGACCCGACGGTCTTCCAACCATTCGTAATGTCCAAGACGCCGCGCGAGTCGGTGGTCACGCTGTTTTTGTGATTTTCCGAACGCAAGTGCCAGAGTCTGTTTGATCATCGTAGTTCTCTTCGATGGTGTTCGGGTGCGGGCTCTCCACGTCACTGAAGCTCGGCAGGAGATCTGATTGGTCGCAAAACGGCTCGAAACCAGTCATCTGCGAGTTGCTTCTGACGCGTGGAATTGGTAGTTGGCAATCGTCTCTGGAAGTGCAGTAGGGCGCGTGATGAGCTGTCCTGTTCCTAATCTTTGGCCGTGTTGGCCAAACGTGCCGCCCCTTAAGCCATGCTAAATCAAGGTGTTACACTTGGCAATTAAGATGTTTGCGCATTTTGCGCAAACTTCGAATACTGGCTGGTTAGAGTGTCAAGGGAGCTTAGCGATGGCCCAAGAATGCGGGGTTTTCTAAACATCCTTCGTCCCAATCCGCGATGATTTAGCTTTCGAACAGTGCCTCGAGCAACCGGCCGTTTAGGCCGATGATGTCGATTGAGATGGGCGTGTCGTCAAGATGCCGAGACTAATCGGATTGGGACGTCCTGAAAGAGGGCAACCAGATGGGCGCACAACGACACCTACTAAACGATCATCGATCGCATCGTTCAGTTTCAGATCAAGCCGAGCATCAGCCGGCCCGATCGTTTTGACTGGTTTCGATTATCGCTCTTCCAATTCGAGCGTCACGATCAGATTCTCCGCGCCCGGCGTAATTTCGCGGATCTTCTGCGCGATGACCGTCTTTTCGGAGACCGTCGCTTTGGCGACTCGTTTCTTGAAATGATCGATTTTCTTGCGTCGATGACGACGACGCTTAATTTCCTTACGGCGTTCGCTGCAACCCATTGCTTTTCAGCTCTCCGTGTCGATGGACGAGTGACGGCCAAGTAGATTTGCCACTTTCCGTGGAGGGGAAAGCATCAAAACTGATCGGTTCTTGTATCACGATTTCCACCTTGCGTCAACGCACTCCCTTTGACACCTGCCCGCCGTCTTCGTTAGATTCGGGGCTTGCTCGACGGATGGGTGGCCGAGTGGACTAAGGCGGCAGTCTTGAAAACTGCTGTACGGGTGACCGTACCGTGGGTTCGAATCCCACCCCATCCGCTCTTTTTATTTCGAGAACGCCGGCGAACGGACTCTCTTGCCTGCCGGGAGCAGTTCCGTGGGGTTTTTCGCGGATTCCGGGGTTCCTGGATTTTCCGGAGTTCTTGGATTTTCCGGGATTCTCACCAGACCAGCACTCTTGCATCGCATTCGGGGTGTTTATCGAAGATGACAGCAATCGATCTATCCGACAAAACGGCCTTAATTACCGGAGCCAGTCAGGGATTGGGGGCGACCACCGCCCGTGTTCTCCATGCGGCCGGTGGCAACGTGATTGTGAATTACTGGGCCGATCCAGAAGGGATTAATCAGGATCGAGCCAACCGACTCGTTGCCGAATTGGGCAAGCGGGCGATGGCCATGGAAGCGGACGTTCGTGACCAGGAGGCCGTTCAGCGGATGTTTGCCGCAGCGATTCAAAAATTTGGATCGCTCGAAATGGTTGTCAATAACGCAGGGATTATCCGGGATCGCACCGTTGCGAAAATGTCTGCCGAAGAGTGGCAGCAGGTGATTGATACGAACTTGACCGGCGTATTTCTGGTTTCACAGCAAGCAGGCATTTTTCTTGCTGACGGTGGCCGGATCGTAAATCTTGCTTCGATTTCTGCCGTGGTTGGTGGTTTTGGTCAGGCGAATTATGCGGCGGCAAAGGCCGGTGTAATTGGTTTGACGCGAGTTCTGAGTCGCGAATTGGCTCGTCGGCAAATCAATGTCAACGCTGTGGCTCCCGGTGTTGTTTTGACAGAGATGGGCCAGTCCATTCCGGATAAGTCGCTGGACCAAATGAAGTTGCAAGTGCCCTTGGGACGATTTGGTGAGCCGGAAGAAATTGCCAATGTGATCTTGTTTCTTTGCAGTGATCTTTCCACTTATCTCACCGGTCAAACGCTGCACGTAAATGGTGGATGGTGGGGCTAGTCAGGCCTGTTTTTACGACAGGCGAACGTCTGCTATGCTGACGTAAGAATGGATGGATCGCTTTCCACTACGTCTCCTTTTGACGCACAAGTTTCTGTGGAGCTGGATGGGTCATGAATCGTGTTGTTCTTTGTTGGGGGCCGCCACTTTTATTTTGCTTGCTGTTACTCGTCTCCCCTTTCGCTTCCGGACAGAAGCAGTGGATGTCACCATCTTCGGCTGGTGTAGCGTCGGAACGCCTGGAGCGTGTTTGCGAATTGCGAGATCGTCAAGTCGAGCAAGGTCAGTTGGGTGGAGTCGGCACCGCAGTTGCTCGAGCTGGAAGGTGGGTGCGGCTTGCCGCTGGGATGCATGTCGATATGGATCAGTGGCCATTGCTGCCGAAGGAGACAAGCAATCAGCGAATCGAGGGTTGGGGATGTGAATGGACGAGCGCCGGTTTGAGGAAAGGTGAGGTGTGCAATGCCTGCTGGAAATGAATCGTGCTCTGATGATCGAATCGAGACCGGAGCTGACTATCTCGAGAGTCTGCGCGGACGCGGTCTCAAAGTGTACTTGTTTGGTGAATTGGTTGCGGAACCAATCGATCACCCGATGATACGTCCGTCGGTCAATGCTGTTGCCGAAACTTATGATCTGGCGAATCGGGATCCGGAGCTTGGGACCACCGTCTCACCGTTAACGGGTGAGCGAATTAACCGTTTTTTGCATGTCGCTGGGAGTCGTGAAGACTTGGTGATGCAAAATAAAATGCAACGCAAACTCGGCCAACTGACGGGTACCTGTTTTCAACGTTGTGTGGGGATGGACGCCATTAATTCGTTGTACTCGGTGACGTACGAAATTGACGAACAGCATGACACCGAATATCACGCGAGGTTTGTGCGCTTCTTGACCATGTTGCATCGCTCGAATTACGTGGTTGGTGGGGCGATGACTGATGTGAAAGGAGACCGAAGTAAACCACCCCATCAGCAAGATGATCCGGATATGTACGTGCGAGTTGTACGTCGCACAGAGCAGGGTGTCTACATTCGGGGTGCGAAGGCCCATCAAACTGGTTGTCTAAATTCCCATTGGTTATTGGTGATGCCGACACTGAGGTTGGGAGAGCAGGATCGAGATTACGCGATTGTGGGTGCGATTCCCGTTGAAGCTGAGGGGATTACCTACATCTATGGACGCCAGTCCTGCGACACACGCAGCATGGACGGTGAAATAGACGTTGGTAACTCGCGCTTTGCGGGTCAGGAAGCGATGGTCATTTTTGACGATGTGTTTATTCCCTATGATCGCGTCTTCATGGACGGGGAATATGAATTTGCTGCGATGCTGGTAGAACGTTTTACCTGCTATCACCGTCGTAGTTATGTCTGCAAAAGTGGCGTTGGCGATGTGATGATTGGTGCTGCCGCAACCATTGCAGATTACAACGGCGTTGCCCGGAAGTCGCATATTCGCGAAAAGCTGGTCGAGATGACGCATTTGAACGAAACGATTTTCGCGACAGGAATCGCATCCAGTTGGCAGGCGCACCAAACCGCCAGTGGTTGTTTTTTGAACGATGACATGTTGGCGAACGTTTGCAAGCATCATGTAACCAAGATGCCCTTCGAAATTGGACGACTTGCTCAAGATTTGGCCGGTGGGCTCGTGGCGACTTTGCCGTCAGAGCATGATTGGAATAGTTCGGAAACGGGGCCCTTGTTAGAGAAGTACTTGCAGGGGCGAGCCGAAGTGGCCACGGAAGATCGGATTCGCATTCTGCGTTTAATCGAGAACATGACGCTGGGGCGAAATGCCGTTGGATATCTGACAGAATCCATGCACGGAGCCGGTTCTCCTCAGGCTCAAAGGATCCAAATTGCCCGGCAAATGCAGTTGGAATTCAAGCAGCAATTGGCCAAAATTCTGGCCGGCATCGACAAGCCAGCTCGCGACACGGTCGTTGAGGAAATGACGGGTTATTTCGCACGCGTGTTTGAGCCCGTGCTGGCAGCCGACACGGAACTCAACAACCCAGCCGATCAGCCGCCAACCATGACGCAGGGTGACAACGGATGAAGACACCCCATTTTTTATTGGTGATGTTATTACTGATGTGGGGGGTGTTGGCGATGGCTGCCATGCAAAGCGGTCCTGAGCATGCTGCCAAGCCTCATCCGGTCTACGGCATCTCCGAGTCGAACCCGGCTGCCGTTTCGATGAATGCAGGGGGGGCTCCTTATACAGGCCCGTGGGCCTGGTTGTTTGGGTGTTTGACGATTTTGGTCCTGACGGGATTTCTTTGGTTGGCGACAGATCGCATTCCTTCACCCGGTTTGCTGCGAATCTTGATTGCAGGCAGTTCGTGCTTGTTTCTTGCCGTGTTTTCTGTGGTGTGTTGGTTGGATCAGAAGTATGCGGGAGGAGTCGCGCCCTTGTTGGGCGGTTTTCCGGAACCGACGCAGTGGATGCTCACGGGTGTTTGGTTTACCCCCATGACGTTCATGTTGATTTATGTGTTGGGGTATCGCCGCTGGTTTGCCTCGGTCGACACTGATGCCAAGGGGGCAGAGTCCTCCTAGTCTCGTACAGGTGATTGTGCGAGCTTCTAACCGTTGTTCGAATTGATTGGCCCCACTCTCATGGAAGCATATCGTTCACAGATCATTTTGGGCTGCGTGGCCGCCTATTTTGTTCTTTGTATATTTGTTGGGCTCTGGGCCATGCGTCGCACGCATTCGTCTCGCGACTTTTTTATGGCTGGACGGACTCTGGGCTTTGTCGTTACCGCCGTCGCGATGTTCTCAAGCACGATGAGCGGTTTTGGATTTGTTGGTGGCCCCGGTTTGGTTTACCAAATGGGGGTAAGTTCAATTTGGATCGTGGTGACGGCATCGGTGGGTTACTGTGTGAGCTTCTATTTGCTTGCCAAACCGCTTCGTGAAATGGCCATCGCACAAGACTCGATATCGTTGCCGGATATTGTGACACACCGTTATCAAAGTCGTTCGGTTGGATTATTGACTGCGATCGCGATTCTGCTTGGTGTACTTGGCTATCTGGCGACTCAAATCATTGCAATGGCGACGGTCTTACAGAGCTTGTTGGTTTCGATGGGTGGGTTCGAAGCAGTACCGATTAGTGTTTGTGCTGCATTTTCGACCTCGTTGCTGGTCTTCTATTGTGTGACCGGGGGCATTATTGCTTCGGTTTACACCGACCTCGTGCAGGGGGGGGTTATGATGGTGGCATCCGTCTTGGTTTTCGTTGCTGCGGTCATGGCGGTCGATGGTGGGATTTCCGGCATGTCTCAGACGATTATGAATGACGATCCGGCAGCAATGAGTCCCTGGGGGACGCGGGGGGCTTTTGGCTGTCTGTCGTGGTATTTTGTGTTTGCTCTGGGCGCCTGCGGGCAGCCACACGTAATTACGAAATTAATGATGACGCGAAATGCCAAGACAGCTCGTATGA
The DNA here is from genome assembly GCA_029243025.1 of Pirellulaceae bacterium. NCBI lineage: Bacteria > Pseudomonadati > Planctomycetota > Planctomycetia > Pirellulales > Pirellulaceae > Pirellulaceae bacterium. The sequence goes on from JAQWSU010000021.1 coordinate 132,160, forward strand.
CTCTGCCAGTTTCAATGTTCGGATACATCGTCACGGCTTTGTTATGGATAAGTATTGGTTTAGCGATGCGAGCGTTGGTGCTGCAGGGCGCCTATCCTTCGCTCTCGACGCCCGATGCTGCCGCGCCAGAGTTCTTGCAGCGATATACCCATCCGATTTTGGCCGGGATCGTCTTTGCGGGGCTGTTTGCGGCTATCATGAGCACTGCAGACGCGTTTTTGAACATTGGTGCGGCCGCACTTGTTCACGACATTCCCAAGTCGTTGCGGTTCAAACCGTCACCCGATACGGAGCTGTTGCGCGCTCGCTGGGCCACAATTGGGATTGCCGTTGTGGCAACCGTTTTCGGTTTGTACACCGGTGACTTAGTTGCCTTACTGGGAGCTTTTGGTTGGGGCACATTTGCCGCCGCGCTCGTGCCGACAGTAGCGATTGGTATTAGTTGGAAGCGGGCAACGGCCGGAGCCGCCTGCACGGCGATCTTGGCGAGCCTGTTGGTGAATTTTAGCCTCAAGGCATTCGAGATCCCCGTTCCGTTAAATCTTGATACGGGAGCTATCGCATTGATGGTCTCTTTGACATTGTTTTTGGCGATCTCCTTGTTTTCCAAACCAAACAAACATTCATTGGATTAGAAATTCTTTGCACACGCTTACACCCGAACAATTCTCTGTCTACTTTGGGCTCACGACGGATTCGTTGACGGAAGTCTATCTTCGGCCGACGATTGCAGAGTCCATGGATTTTGATCCGACCAAGATCGAAATGCGTGGTCCGTTTTGTGCTGTCGCCAAAACATTGAAAACGACGACGGTTTTCCGTCGGTTTGATCGTCAAGGTCTCTGGCAGGCACGGCTGGTTGACCCGTGTTTTTGGAGTCCTGATTATCCGGCCTACTATCGCATTCGCATTGAGCAGGCCGGTCAAACGACGGAGCTAATCTGTGGGATTCGTCGGTTTGGTGCCAAGAATGGTCAGTTTTGGCTGGAGGGGAAACGGTGGGTCTTGCGGGCCACTACGCTAACGCACGTGCTGGATCTTCCCTTGCAGAGCTGGCGAGAAGCTCGTTTGGCGATTTTCGCAGACGATCCGCCTTCGAATCTGCTGGAACAGGCAACGGAACAGGGCTTAATGTTGATGCTTGATTTAGAGCAGGACAATTGGTCAGCACGATTGCCGCAGGTCGCCAAGTCGCCGTCGGTTGCGATCGTGGTCGTCCCATTTGATGCATCGCTGGAACGTTGCCGAGAGTTGGCCCCCAATCTGTTAATTGCCAAGCGATTGCCGGACGACAAATTCGCGTCAGGATTGGATCAAGTGGACGTCTTGCTATGTGACTTGGGCCAGTTGGAAGGCAGGACTCAACTGAATTGTCGGGAGAAGCCGGTGGTTGGCTATCGCGGCTCACCCGGCTTGATTGACTTAGTTGCTGCTCGGGCTGCCTGTGATGCATTGCAGCGTGATTTGGCGCCCGGATTTGATTTGAGTGGATATGTCGTCTGAGGGTTGAACATGAATGACAAATCGCCCCGAGAAGATTCACGCGATGCTTTGTCGCGATATGTCAGGCAGTCTTTATTTGCTCCACTCGGGACAGAAGGTCAGGCTCGGCTGGCCGCCTCAACTGCGCTCGTTTGCGGATGTGGGGCTCTCGGTTCGGTGATTGCCAACACGTTAGCTCGTGCTGGCGTGGGGCACCTGAGGATTGTGGATCGTGATTTCTTAGAACTCAATAACTTGCAGCGGCAAGTGCTATATGACGAGCAGGATGTCGCGTCGGGATTGCCAAAAGCGATTGCCGCAAAACGTCGACTTGAACAGATCAATTCGCAAATCGTCGTCGAAGCGGTTGTTGAGGATATTGATTATCGAAATATCAATAAACTCATTGAAGGCGTTGACGTCATTCTGGACGGCACTGATAACTTCGAAACACGATTCTTATTGAATGATGTTGCGGTAAGCTCTGGGATCCCTTGGGTCTATGGGGGCTGTATTGGTGCCGAGGGGCAGACAATGACCATCGTTCCCGGGCAGACCGGCTGTTTGCGTTGTCTGATGAAAGAGACTCCGCCGCCTGGAACGACGCCAACTTGCGATACCGCGGGTATCCTTGGACCGATCATCAATGTGATTGCCTCTTTTGAAGCCTGTGAAGCAATCAAGATCATGTCGGGCCATACTGAAGCGATTAGCCGTTCACTCAATGTGTTTGACATGTGGGATAACCGCTCGCGACAAGTGAAGCTTGAATCTCTGCGCGAATCGGCTGACTGTCCGACTTGCAATCATCATCAGTTTCCCTGGTTAACAGGGGAACGTGGTGGGCAATCCGCCGTTTTATGTGGTCGGAACGCCGTCCAGTTGACGTTTGAGCGAGGTAAAAAATTGTCACTTGAACAGCTGGCTAAGAAACTTGAGAGCGTGGGAAAGGTGACGCTGAATTCATTTTTGTTGCGATTTGAGGTTGATGATTATCGACTCACTCTCTTTCCCGATGGTCGCGCTATTGTTGGCGGAACAGAGGACGTCGCGGAGGCAAAGACCATCTATGCAAAGTACATCGGTAATTAGTCAACAAACGGTGGCGATTATTGCTTATCGGGTGGCTTTTGCTTTAAGCATCATTCGTTTCTCTGGGGATGCTGCTGCGGAAGACGTCTCGAGTGGTCAGCCAAGGGAAGCACCGGGTAAGGTCCGCTTTGTGCCATCGGAAAACGAAGTAAATGTCGCTCCAATCTTCCGGCTTGAGCAACACATATTTGAATACCAATTGACACCGGTCAGAAGACGTTGGTTGCAGCTTGTGCAGGAACAAACCGTGCGGTTTCCGTCTCCACGCGCGACTGCGTTTCAATGTAACAACACGGTCCACTGTGAATATTTTTTGCGGAAAGGCAAGAAGCCCGCTCCGGGGGTTGTTGTCTTGCATATTCTCGGTGGTGACTTTGAACTATCGCGGACGATTTGTCGAACGCTGGCGTTGAATGGTATTGGAGCGTTATTCGTTAAAATGCCCTACTACGGTCCACGTCGGTCGCCTGGGAAAGACGTGCGGATGATTTCCGCCGACTTGAGGCAGACCACAGAAGCGATGCAGCAAGCTGTGCTCGATATTCGCCGAGCGACGGCCTGGCTTGGGAGTCGCCCCGAGATCGCCCAAGGCCGTTTGGGAATTACCGGCATTAGCTTGGGAGGTGTCGTCGCCGCACTGGTAGGCTCTGCTGAGCCCCAACTCACCAACGCTTGCCTTGTCTTGGCAGGTGGGGATTTGGAGAAAATTATTCGAGAATCGGACGAGTTGAGGAATGTACGAAAACAATGGGACGATCAGTCAATCGACGAAGGCGAAATTGCAGCTCGGCTGCAAACAGTCGATCCCCTTACCTACGCCAAACAACTGAAACAGCGACACTTGCTCATGTTGAACGCACGAAAGGATAAGGTGATTCCACCTGCATGCAGTCAAGCTTTATGGGAGGCTGCCGGCAAACCTGAAATAGAATGGTGGAATGCCGATCATTACTCCGCGGCATGGTATTTACCGCGTGGGCTCGCGCGTATGATTGATTTTTTTCACAGGTCCCACGAGTCGGAGTAATGTGTTGGGCTTCTCGATGAGCCGTTCGACGAACGGCTAGCAATCACCTGTTTTCAATCGAATTCTTAAAGCGATTGGCAGCCGATGGCAACTTCTGAGTCGAATAGGGAGATCAATTGAGACAGTGTGACAAGATCACCGTTACCAATCGATCGGTTGTCAAGAGATAGCACTGGAACGAGTTCTCCCATTGTGCCCGTGCAAAACATTTCATCGGCTTCGAGAAGCTCTTGGGGAGCAATGTCCCGGGTCTCAGCGGCGATACCATTTCGTTGGCAGAGATCCAATACAGTGGCTCGAGTTATGCCTTCCGGACAAGCATCGCAAGTCGAGGTGAGTACGACTGCATTCTTGACGATGAAAATGTGGGTGGCATTCGTTTCGGCTAAAAAACCACGAGTGTCTAGCATCAGGGCATCGTCAGCGTTCGCCGCATTCGCCTCCAGCTTTGCCAGAATCGAAGTCAATTGGTTGCACGAATGGATTCGCTGATCCAAAACGTCCGGTGCCGGACGGCGGTGTATGGCCGTCATTAAGTGCAAACCGGAACGATCGTAAACGGGCGGTTTGTGTTCCGCCAGAATGAATAGCGAGCAGCCTTGGGTGTTGATGCGCGGGTCCAGGCCTGATGTGTATTTGATGCCGCGACTCAGCGTAAGTCGAATGTGCACATTGGTGCTCATCTGATTAGCCGCCAGAGTACGACGTAACTGTTCGGTGATTTGCTCGTCGCTCGGAATGCCTTGGTATTCAAGCATTTCAGCTGACTTGCGGAGCCGATTCAAATGTTCTTTCAGCTTGAAAATTCCCCGATCATACAAACGAAGACCTTCCCAAACGGCGTCTCCATTTTGAACGGCTGAGTCAAATGGGCTGACACCTGCTTCGTCTCGATGGCTCAGCTTTCCGTTGATGTTGACGATCAGATTGTCGTTGAGCGTGTTGAATTGCTGTAGCATTTTGATTGGATGAGTGAGTTTATTGAGGTGTCATGCAAAATGGTTCAATTTGAGAGTGAATCTCTTGGCATTCGGCCAGCAGTTTCTGAAAACAATCAGGTAGTCGTTCATTTTTGACTCGGTGTTTTCCAAATTCGCTCGATTTGTAGGCGTTAGCATACCAATGCTTTCCCCAGATACCGTCACTTTCTCGCGCCCCGGTCGGCCAGTTGAGCATTTTGGGCATAAACTCAATTGAAAATGATTCACAAATGGCCGGAAGCATTTGTTGAGGAGAATTAAGCAGGTCTCGTGCACGTAGCACAACGGGAGTCGTTTTAGATTCCTGTTGGATGAGTTGAAACAATTCAAGTTGCTGTGGTAAGCCCGTTTCGAGAAGTGTGACATTCGGAAGGATCTTGATCAATGAGAGCAACATTTCCTCCGGGTCGCGGAGAAGAAAGCCATGTTGAAAATCAGAGCCAACTAGCCAGGTGCGATCGATATGATCCAGTAGATGATGAGACATTTGTTTCTGGTAGAAGACCGATGTTCCTGTGGGGAGAGGATTAGTCAGCTGTTCAACAACGATGCGCCAATTTATTTCGTGCTGTCTACAAATCAGTTTTTTGTCCGGGTGATCGTATCCGGTGTGCTCTAAGTAGTGGGCGTAGAACGGTTCGTCGCAGACGATTGTGTCGGAACGGTTTTCAAAAGATCGCATGAGAGCGGTCGAGATATTCCGCGGACCAGACCACATTGCAATGCGGGTTTTTCGATTAGCTTGCATTGACTCTCATCCAGTTAGAAGCATTTGCGAGCCAGCGGTTCGTGTCGACGGTAGATTGAGATAGCCTGAATTTTGCAGGATCGACGGCTGATGGCAAGAGCGTCGTGATGGACTGTCAACCTAGGCGATCACTCAAGAAATGAGTTGAGAGGCGTTTGTGAGGCGAAGCTCCCTGATTCATCAATGAATCTTTGGCCCTCAGGCGTCGATCGGACGATTCTTTCGATTTGAGACTTTTCAGCATTCGACAGTTCACTCTGCCACGCCTGCGAGGCCGAAATCGCGTCGCGGCTCACACTGTAGTAACCCTTGTTGGCGGTGTGCGAAGATTTTTGAACAAATTGTTCTGTTTGATCATTCCAATTAAGTTGCAAATTTTGGAACAGCCTCTTCGCGGAAGACGTCGGGCTTTTGCAGAAAGAGTCGTAAGAAAGAAAGATCGCTTTTGAGGAATCACTCAACTCTCGCCAAGCTTTTGAGTTGAGAATAGTCCAATACCAGGCTAAGCGTTCGATTCTTGAACTCTCAGCCAATGTCTGCAGCGATAAGCCAAGTTCCCGACCGATACTCGTCTGTTGCAGTGTGGAAAAAATCCCCATGTCGTTGGACATATTAACGGTTGACGAGAATTTTTTGGTCTTCTCTCCGCGGCGCACAGAGGCAATAAATCCGCACGGATGACGAACGAGATGCACGATTCGCTTAATACTCGGCGACTGATTAAGCAGGCCTAATCGCCCGACTGATTCGATTGATTTCCAGCAAATTTTGAAATCCAGCGGAGCTCTCAGCTGGCTGCGGCCAACAGGAATCCCGAGACGTTCTTCGATTAGGTGGATCGGAAATCGACATCGGAAGTGGTAGGTCGGCCAGCCGGCCTTCCTGAAAATCGGCCGTTTTGAACAGTGCCGTAACAAAGCTTGCTTTTCGATGTTGCGGACGTACTCGTTGCTGTATTGGTACCAGAAGATATTGTCATCCGAGTCAGTACAGAACGGTACGCATGGAATGCGTTTCCAAGAATCGGGTTCGTGGATGTAGAGAACTTTCGGTGATGAGTCGACTACTTTAGCTAGCCAAGTGGTCCCTGATCGCGGAAGACCTGCGACGAGTATCTGCTCCTTGTTCGGCATTCTGAAATTCTCGTCTGTTGTTTCTCACAATCAACGCTGTCAGTTAATAGTGTTCTTCCCAGAAACGGCAATTTCATCCTTACTTTTGCGTTTGTTATCGGATTTGGGCAATGTTATCTCCTAAAAATCCTTCTCATGTGAATTCTTGATGCGATCGTTTGCTCCAAGGTGGCCGAAAACGGTTCGGATTCCACGACTTGCTCTGTCAAAGCGTTGTTGGCAGACCGGTTGTTTGCTACAGTTGCCTCTTCGTGGAGGCACGGTTTTTGGTCGATTCTGCCAAAAGAACGTGATTATTGGGCCGTACGGGTTGGAGAAATAGGCGGTTTTCGCCGGAGTGAGTCGATGAAACAGGCGATTGCGGGGCTGACTCCGCCAACGATTAAAGAGGCTACCGTGATGACCGTTTGGCCTTCGGTGGCAGCGATGTCCTTGGGCCCGTTTCCGGTTGGAATATGGCTGGGTAACCTCTATGCCATCAAATTCGGATTTTACGTTTTTACCGTTGGTAATTTCATTTGCCTGCTCTCGATCCCGTTGGCTCTTGTTCTCTATATGAAACGTATCGGCCCGTTTGTTGGCACGCGCTATCGCTTAACCAACCAACGGGTTGTGGTTGAGCGGGGCCTTGGTGCGAAGGAAGAGAAAGCCATTTCACTGGATCAATTTGACGCTATCGATCTCGTCGTTAGTCCCGGCCAGGCATGGTATGACGCGGGTGATTTAGTGTTTCGGCAGGGCAAAGTGGAAAAATTTATGCTCGAAGGCGTTTCTCGCCCCGAAGCTTTTCGCAATGTCTGTTGGAAGGCACACATGGGCTACGTGGGTGTCAAAAAAGCGCTCCAGCATCAATGATCCTCCCAGGCGCCGTAAAGTGGTGTCGGGGGCCGTCAGGCCGTTCTTAACTGGCCTCTGCGTGGCTTTGAGCCGCTAAATATTCAAGTACGAGTCGAATTGCTTGAGCACACAGGGACGCTGGCATGGAAGCAATCTCATTGGGGTGCTCGGCAGCTTGAGTTACATCGAGCGGCAGGTGCAGAAAGATTGCCTGAGTCTTCAACTGTTTAGTCGCAATGATGTGGTGCGAATAGTAAAGTGCTGCATTACAGAGGTAGGTTCCGGCGTGGGTTGATACCCTCGAGGGGATCCCGGCCTGATTGAGCAATCTACAAAGTTCCTCAGCAGGAAGCTGACTGCGGTAGGCCATTGGACCATCTTCCGTCACCGGTGCGCAGCCGTTTTGCGTTCCGCTGCGTTGGGTCGCTTGATTCAAACCGATCGTTTCCAGTTGAATGCTGCAGCTTCCCGGCGATTGGCCCAGATGGAGGATGTAATCGAAGCCAAGTTGTAGGTCTTTTCTTAGTTGTTGCTGCATCGGCTCGTAGTCCACCGGATACCTGCGGGTCGTCAAATGCGGGCGCTCAGGTAGGTTTTTTGTCAGCTCGACCAAGGTCAACCAGCTGGAATTCGCTTTCCAGCTGTCGTACGATTCGAATGCTGTTACAAGCACTTGGCTCATTTTTTTGATCACTAGGAAGGGGGCGCTGGAAGGCAGTACGCAGTGAATTTAGCTTGCTTTACCTTGGTTAGGCAAGTTGTGGGTATTGCCAACGCAGCTATTTTTACGGTAAATCCTACTAGTTTGTGTCGCTACCGACGATGGAAAAGCAAAATGTGACGGCTTGGCTTTTGAAATTCGGCTCCGTCTGAATTAAATTAGGCGGTTCCGCCGGCCTGCCCGCTTTCATGAGAATTCACTGAGGAAATTTCGATGCGCAGAATGACCCTAATCCTTGTTGCTCTCATCCCTTTTACCTTTTCTCCCGCTCTCTGCGCTGACGAGGGAGACGCTGAAAGCATTTTTCCCGACAAGAACTTAGAGACTGTGGTTCGTAAGTACGTGTTCGAGAAACGGAACAATGATGAGCCGTTGACCGAAAAGGACGTTGAGAAAATATCGACCATTGAGGGGAAGGGCAAAGGAATTCAAAATCTTGCGGGGCTCGAGAAATGTTACAGCCTTGCCTTGCTTGACTTGGAAAATAACGATGTCACTGACCTTGGACCCATGAAGGAGTTGACCAACCTGCAATCGGTCAATCTTGCGAAGAATAAGATTTCGGATCTGGGGCCGTTAAGTGAACTCATTAAATTGCAATATCTGCAACTGGCCGACAATCAGATCAATGATTTGCAACCCTTGGAGAAGATGCAAAACATGCGTTCCCTCTACCTGTCGAATAATGAAATCAGTGATATTGGAACACTGGCAAAGTTGCCCAAGATCTGGTCTTTGTATTTGGATGGCAACCAAGTCGAAGATTTAATGCCGATTTCCAAATTGTCGTGGCTCAGTTCGTGCGATGTTCGTGGTAATGGGATTGATGATCTTTCTGCGCTGGCTGGATTAACGGAATTGAAATACGTGTTCTTGGATAGCAATGAGATTTCCAATCTTGGTGTCTTGGTTGAAATGGCATCAAAGGATGCTGAAGGTGACCAGCGGTTTGCTTCGTTTTGGCAAATTTATTTAGCTGATAATCCACTCTCAGATGCCGCCAAGTCAGAACAGATCAAGAAGCTCAAGTCGTTGGGGGCGAAAGTTTCGTTGGAACCCGTGCCCTAGCTCACTTCTCGCCATGGAGGACAGCTAAATCGCAGAGATGGCCAGAGGTAAACCTCGGCTTTGCAAGGCGGCTTGAATTTTTGCTCGCTGGCCTGGGGTCAACACCCAGTTCATCGCTTCTGCCGTTTCTTCGATTTGGTAGCCACGTTTTGCGCCGCACAACGCTGCCGTGATTCCCACTTGGTGAATGGTCCAATTGACGACAAGCTGGGCGACTGTCTTTCCGGCCGAGTCTGCAATCGTTCGCAATTGGTCGAGCAGATCGTGATTCTTCTGCCATTCTGTGCCTTGAAAAGCCGAGTACTTTTGTCGACCGTCACCTGCACGAAACGGATGGCTGCGAGTCAACCTCCCGGCCAGCAGTCCCTTCATGAGTGGCCAATAAGGAATGACCGAGATTTGATTCTGCTGGCACCAAGGTATGAGTTCAGCTTCGATACCTCTCAGCAGCATGTTGTAAGGAGGTTGTACCGCTGAAAGTGGACAAATTGCATGGAATCGTTTTGTTTGTTCGACCGAAAGGTTCGATACTCCCACGGCGCGAACACAACCTTGTTCCACGAGTTGGCTGAAAGCGATGGCCGATTCTTCGATCGGAGTCGATGGGTCCGGCGCGTGGAGATAGTACAAATCCAGGTAGTTGGTTCCGAGTCGTTTGAGGCTTGCGCTGCATTCGTATTGAATTCGGTCGGGCGATGCATCGAGTTGGCGCTCGCTTCCTTGCCAGTGAATTCCGCCTTTACTTGCGACAACGACTTCTTGTCGACAGCTCGCGATGACACGTCCCAGCAGACGCTCGCTTTCGCCATCGCTTCCATAACAGTAGGCCGTGTCAAAAAAGTTGACGCCGCAGTCTAACGCAGCTTGAATCGTCTTTATGCTGTCCGATTCGTTGACATCCAGACTGGTCATGCCTGCGATGGGCCAACATCCCAAAGCGACGGGACTGACATAAACAGAGGTGCGGCCTAACTGTCGTCGTTCCATGACCCCCCCCCTCGAGCGGTTATTTAGGCGAAGGGGGCACAAGTGAGCCTGGCACGCTAGGAATCGACTGGCCAGGGATTGGCTGCGAAAGCGGACTGGTGCCGAACTGAGTGGCGCCCCGGCGTGCGGTCGGATTGGGACCGAACGTAGTGGGCAAAGGTCGTGGTGCAAGATCGTCCGGAATTCCCGCCGATGGAGCAACGTAGGGTTGCGTCGCATCAGCGCCCGAGCGGGGGAGAGAGACACCATGTCGAAAGCGAGGAACCGATGGGAAAAGTCTGGCTGGCCAAGCTGTCTTGGCTGGCCAAGTCGTCGGTAATCCCACTCGCGCGGTTCCAACGCCGGTCGTGGGGTTCGAGGGTGAGATGCCTGCGAACCCACTTCCCGATGCATGTGGGATGGGCAATCCGCCGATGCCTGTCGTGGGCGCACCGGCGATCGGTAGGTTGGGCGAGAGGCCGTATCCGGTCATTGGCAGGCCGGTGGTGGGAGGTCCGGTCATCGGCAGGCCGGTGGTGGGAGGTCCGGTTATCGGCAGGCCGGTGGTGGGAGCAGCCCTTGTCGGCAGGCCTGTTGTTGGCATCGGGGGGGCAATCAGAGGAAAGCTCGAGCCACGCCAGCCGGCTCTGGTACCGACCTGTTTGGGGGTGTCCTCGCTCGAATCTTTTTGCTGATTCCGCCTTGAATTAGGTTGGGAGCCGTCTTCCAGCGACGGTGACCGGGGCTGGCCAGATTGAGCGTTAGGCTCGTCCGAAGCGGAGGTTTGTTGGTTCTGTTGGCTCAACCATTCAGGCGAGTTACCGTTTGCTCTCGTTTTCTCGGAGCTGGAATTGTTGTGTTGATTCTCTCTAGCTGGCCTATTCACGGCCGACATTTTTTCTCGGTTGGATTGCAATCTGGGGCGGTCGCCAATAGTGTTGGCAGCTTTATCTTTTTCTTGACGGACTTCCATCTGCCAGTCCTGGGTGCCCTCCTGATCGTTGATGGAATTCGCTTGGCTCGTTCCCTTTTTTTCGTCCTCCAAGTGTTTAACGTCGAGATCAAGATAATCGCGAATTTCTTCTGGTTTCTCGTTGATACGTGACGATTGGTAATCCGGGTCGAGCTTACGCGCTGCGACGTAGTCGTCTAAGGCCAAGCCGTCCTGGCCTAACTTTTTGTAGGCGGTGCGGCGACCGTAACGAGCGTGGAAATTATCGAGCGTTTCGACAGATGCCGTAAATGCCACGATCGCATCGTCAAGGGCTTGTCGATTGGCATGAAGGTCGCGAGGCGATTCGGCGTCGACCGCAAGTGCCAGGTAGCATTGTCCGATTAGCGTGTAGGCAGCGGATTTTTCTTCCGGCGTTGTGGCTTGGTTTAAAGCTAAATTAGCCACCTGAATTGCCTGATCGACTTTGTCGTAAGAAAGTAGATGATTCGCCTCGTCAATCGGAGCGCGATCGACTTTGCCGCAACCGCCCGACAAAATAATTGCCAACGCCAGACTGAGTAGAGCAGATGGTTGCATTCTTTGTTGCATCTTGACCCGTTCTTGCTTGAGCCGTTTCGGAGATTGCCTTCGCGGAGGACATCCCTCGCTTGCCGGTTTAATCCTACCTTATTCCGAAAATCCGGTACACTTGCTGGCCGGATGGAAGATCGGTGGGGATGGCACTTACTACGGAATATAGGACCCCGGGTTCTCTCGTTTCAGCCCGAAGCGGATCAGTTTTGTTATAAGCTTGACACCTTTTTGAGCGGATATCGGTAATGGACCCATATCGAGAGTTGCAGGAGGCCAGAAACCGTGAGAGTCGTGACGGTTGGGCACGATTTGCCGGCCATCGAGCCGAAGTTACCCGTCGGATCGAAGCGGCAGCCACGGATCAAAAAGCAAGTCTATGTTTGTTGGGTGCGGGAAATGCAAATGATATCGATCTGCAGACATTGATCCGTCAGTATTCGAGAATTGAACTTGTCGATCTTGATAGCACTGCCCTGCAAGGGGGGGTGCAACGCCAAGACTTGTCTCCTTCACGCCAACTGACTCTGTGCGAAGTCGATGTGACTGGTGGACTGGCGCGATTAGATCTTGGATCGCGTGATCAATGGACGGACGTCGTGCAGCAAACGCCGGAATGGACTCCAGAACGCTTTAGCGTCGTCGTTTCGGTTTGTTTGTTATCTCAATTGGTCGAATCGATGGTGATGCTTCTGGGGGCGACCTGCGTCGAGCTGCCGGATGCGGTGATCGATTTGAGACGTCAGCACTTACGTTGTTTGGCATCGCTCCTGAAGCCCGGCGGTAGGGGGATTTTGATAACTGATTTCGTTTCCAATCAAACCTGTCCTGAACTGGCAGAACTCGACAGTTTGATGCTCGCCCAAGCAGCAAAGAAATGGATCGAACAGAACAATTTCTTTATGGGAACGAACCCTTTTGCCATCCGACGACAAATTGAAAACGAATTGAGGGACTGTATCGATGCGGCTCAGATTCAGATTGATCGTCCCTGGAAATGGGATCTTGGACCACGGGTCTATGCGGTTTCTGCGGTGAGCTTCCGAAAGCAGGCAACAGCATGAGCCGGGCCGTATCATCCAATTTGCTTACGCTTTTTAATCGGCTTGTCAGCCGCTGCTCGACGACCTGTCAGGAACGGTTTCGTCCGGTGTGGATCACTGATGCCGGAAGTCCAGAATTCAATTCTCACGATGGGAAGATTTGTGCGGTTCGTTTTTCTGTTAGCGGAAAATGCACGAGCCTTGTTGACGCTTCTTAGCGATCGTTGTTCCCGGTCTGCAACCAGCAGCTCATTGCAACAGGAAAACAAAACGCCATGACCTGTTGGAATTCAATTCAAGTTGCACAAATCTATCAAGGTAGAAAATCAGGAAGCAACATACGCATTGCAATTCACATTTGAGATAACGCTCAACGCTGGAATCGGCAGGAGCGGTTGAAACGACTAGATCGCGTTGTTAAGGCATGGTTAGACGGCGAATCAGAATTGCAGATAGGTTACCTCGGGATGCGAGAATGCATCTATGAACTCATCGATCGTAACACATTGCGAGAACGGCTTCTCTAGGCAAACATGGCAGCGAGCCTCTCAGTTGAGTAAAGCCAATCAAAGGGGAGCGCGGCTCAGAGCCGTCAACGACGTTCGTCCATCAAGGAAGTCCGCCCTTTTCAAGCCAATGCCAAAAAGCGACGCCAGTCCTGCCGAGAATAGGCAAGCAACAGTGAAAAAAGGCATTGAAAACACCGTCGAACACGGTAGTTACCAATGCCTGATGACCCCTACGGGACTCGAACCCGTGTTGCCGGCGTGAAAGGCCGGAGTCCTAGACCGCTAGACGAAGGGGCCGTTTTCAACAGATGGCGACTTTAACGGCTTCGGCAGACGTTCGTCAAGGCTAAACGACAGACTGAACGAACTGAGTTTTGCTCAGATTGCCGAATCGTCTGCACAGATTAGCAGCACGAGAGCATCGTAGAGCATGAGAGATGAAAGAGAAGAGTGGCACCGATGGATATCAGGCGATCATTCGGCTGCGTCGGCTTCGTTTGACGTTTCTTCCATCTCGCTGCGTTTGATGGCATCGTAAACTTCTCGTCGATGCACAGGCACTTCTTTCGGAGCTTCGACTCCAAGTCGAACCTTGTCACCGCGGATTTCCACTACCACGACGGTGATGTCATTGTTGATGACGATGCTCTCATTTTTTTTTCGGGACAAAACCAACATTTTCCATTCCTTCGCTGTAAGTACTGTGCCTTCCCGTGACTGGCGACGTCAAACCATGATTTTTTGGGTAGTCTCTAACGAGACAACATCTTCCTGCCAAAACCTCACGTAATGCTTTGGTTTGCGTCACATCCTGTCTTTCACTCTACGTGCCGATCTGCTTGAGTCAAGAAAACCGATCTCGTGAATTTGTCGAATGCCAAAAAAGTTTGACCTTATGGCATAGAATTCGTAGCGTCTGCGACGGTTGTCGATCCCCCTTCATGAGGGGTGTGCGGAGGGCTGCCCATCTTTCTAGTCTGCTTGAAGTCATTTTTCCGCTGGGAGTTATCGCATTTTTTGTCCGCCTGGTGATTTGTCCGGAGAGGTTTGGCTTTAATCGTTTGTTTGCTGGCAAATTTCCGTAGACACTTTTGTCGGTGGCTGGTTCTGGTTTCAACGATGAAGTTGACTTTGATGGTAAAAATTGGTTGACGATTCGGGGCGATTGAGTGCTTCCGCTTTCGCGGGGCAGCTCTGCGAAGGTTTTTTTGTGTCCGCGTTTTGTTCATTCTGATCGGGATGTTCTCTCATTTGCATTTCCCGGGCCGGAGTTCTTGGTGCTGCGGCAGCGGGTGGAGCGCGAATAGAAGCAATAGGGGCGGTGCCGAGGGAAAGAATGGCTCCAAATCACAACCTCGAGAGTCCATTGGGGAGAGCGATCGCGGTCTTGTCGAAAGAGTAAAGCGATGATGCATGACGCGGGAGTCACTCAAGCCGTTGATCATCGGTTGCGGAGAAAAGGCACCCGCATATAATTCAAGGGTTGGCTGCCACCGCCATTTTGCTGTGGTACGAGAATGATTCAGGAAAAACGGGCGTTCTGACGAGAGGAACGTCTCTTGACGAAAAAAATACAAGCATGCTCAATTGGTTTCGAAATGTGGTGCAGGCCGTCGTCACGGTCGCCCAAGGGCTTTACGTTACTCTGCGGTACTGGCTGAAAACTTACCGCGCTGATCGTGGAACCTTTACAGAGCAATTTGAGTATCCGGAAAAGCCCGTGCCGGTTTCAGCCCGTTACCGGGGGTTTCATCGATTTGACTTGACTACTTGCATTGCCTGCGATCAATGCGCCAAGGTTTGCCCGGTCGATTGTATTTACATCGGCAAAGAACGCGTTGAAGGCGCAAAAGGCTTTCGGGTAACGGGTTACGCGATTGACTATTCGAAATGTATGTTTTGCGCGCTGTGTGTTGAGCCCTGTCCGGTAGACTGTATCTTTATGGGAGCGACGCATGACCTGAGCTGTTACAGCCGCGACGGTTGCATCGTTGACTTTTCGCGATTGCCCGTCGACGTGGCTTGGGGACGGTCAACTCTCAATCCGACGGCGGTTGCCCAATCGAAGGTGATCGCAGAGCCAGTGCACGGTGGGCCTAACCAGTGAGTAATAGTTCCAATCAGGGAGTCGTTGATTAGGAGTTTCCTTCACTAACGGTCGATTATTTGGGGACAAGGTCGAGTTGAATGAGCGAAGTAAGTCAGAAATCGACAAAGCGGTTCACCGTTGAGCAAGCGAACAATATGCTGCCGCTGGTGCGAGCTATCGCGTCAGATTTGGTCGCACTGTCGAATGAAGTGATCGATCGTCGGCATCGTTTGGATGACTTGTTGGACGGTCGGGATCGCGATTCTGGCGACGTTTATACCGACGAGTTGGCTGAGGTGGAGAAAGATCTGGAACGCGATATCCACAAGCTGCAAGATTTTGTCGACGAGTTACGGGAACTGGGTGTCGAACCGAAAGGTCCGGAAGGCCTGGTCGATTTTCCTGCGGAGCTCGATGGTAGGCAGGTCTATCTCTGCTGGAAACTGGGGGAGTCGGAAGTGCTCCATTGGCATGAAATCGATGCCGGTTTTGAGGAACGGCAGCTGCTCACCGCCGAAAGCAGCACGGCTGGAGATTTCCTTAGCAGTGAGGCTTTGGACTAAGCTCTCAACTCTTCTCTCGTTTGGCACTTGCAAAAAAATGCCAATCCCACCAAAATTGTTCATTGCTGTGGGTCTACGGACGAAGCTCTGTCCGCGATTAAACGTTTTAGGGATTTTGGTGAATTGATGCAAACCGCGGTTGATTCGTCTGTCGGTATAGTCGCCTACTTGGCTCTGTTCGGCGGAGTGGGCTTTGTTTTTGTCTTCGTAAACCTGTTGGTAGGCCGTTTTCTGCGACCGGCGAATCCAACAGAGGAGAAGCTGGAGATTTACGAATGCGGTGAGCCAGCCATTGGCTCGAGCTTCGTTCAGTTCGACCTCAGGTTTTACGTTGTGGCGTTGGTCTTCATTATTTTTGATGTCGAGGTCGCTTTCTTGTTCCCATGGGCGACCGTTTATGGCAAGGTGACCCACGCCGTCTCGATGCTGGATCCGGATTATGGATCGCAGATGCCTGCGACGGCGGTGGGTTTGTTTAGAGCGCCCGAGAAATCCGCAATGACGGAGCCTACATCTGGGCAATTGGTGATTGCCCAAGGGGATGGGCTGGCCTGGGCGCCCAACGCGGTGAGCATGTATCGTGAGATGGGGATTCGTGACCCCCAGTTGCCTGAAACCGATTCGACGACAAAAGCCAATCGAATGCTCATGTCGGGCGAACGCAATGAAGACGGCCAGCTTGTCTATGCGGGCTTCGGGCAAATTCTCGCTGTGGCGGCAATTGCGGTCAGCTTTTTCTTTGTCGTGCTGCTGATTGGCTTCGCTTACGAGTGGCGAACCGGAGCGTTGGATTGGGTACGTGCTGTGTCGGGTACACCTCCACCGGCCATTGAACGTCAAGCCGCACAGTCGGCAACGCCTCAGGAATCTGTGCTGTCCGCGTGAGGCGTTTGCACTCTCTGTTGATTTTTGCCCTGTTACGCTTGCGTGAGTTCGAAGGGATATTGGAATGGCTTTAGTTCCTGATCTGAAAAAAAGATTTGGCGATAAGATCACCGGCGATCGGCTCGATGTTATCGATCCCTGGGTTGAAGTTTCACCTGAAGGTCTGTTGGAGGTGGCCGAGTATCTTCGCAATGAGCCAACTCTCGAATTCGACCTGCTCAACTGCATCTCTGCGGTGGACTATTTGGAACCCGATCCCAAGAAAGCCAAGCGAGTCGATTGGGAACCCCATACGGAACTGGTGTATCACCTTTCCAGTATTAGTAAGAAACACACGCTGGTCTTAAAAGTGATGCTGCCGCGTTGGAAGGACGATAAGGTCGGTGAATTGCCGGAAGTGCCTACGGTGAGCGGTATCTGGGCAACAGCAGACTGGCATGAGCGTGAGGTTTACGATCTGTCGGGCATTAATTTTGTGGGGCATCCCAATTTGCGAAGAATTCTCTGTCCGGAGGACTGGGTTGGCCATCCTTTACGACGTGATTACGAAATGCCGCTTGAGTATCACGGAATCCGAGGACGCTAGGAGCGGTGCCTCCCGTTATTGTTCCGCTAATATCTGATTTTCTACCGCGAAAGTAATTAAACCGATGGCGACACAAATCGGCGAAAAAGTTGTCGAGTTCGATGTTCGTACCGATGAAATGTTGGTCAACATGGGGCCGCAACATCCTAGCACTCACGGCGTTTTGCGGCTGGTGCTGAGGACCGATGGCGAACTTGTCTCGGAGGTCACGCCGCATATTGGTTACCTGCATCGTTGTGCCGAGAAAATCGGTGAGAATCTGACGCCCAGGCAGTGGATTCCCTACACCGACCGGATGGATTATTTGGCCGCGATGAATATGAATCTCGGCTGGGCCATGTGTGTTGAGAAATTACTCGATCATCAGCTCTCTGAGAAAGCCAAGCATCTACGAGTGGTGATTGCTGAAATGGGGCGAATCGCGAGTCACCTGGTCGGGATGGGAGCCTATGGATTGGATCTCGGGTCGTTCAGTCCATTTCTTTATGCCTTTCGTGAACGAGAAAAGATTCTGGATCTGTTCGAAGAAGTCTGCGGAGCACGTCTGACTTACAGCTATATCACCCCGGGTGGCTGTACGGCTGACTTGCCGGATGGTTGGTTGGGAAAATGCGAGGCTTTTCTTGCCGGTCTCGAGCCGATTATTACCGAATATCACACGCTGCTGACCTCGAACGTGATCTTCATCAAGCGGACTTGCGGCGTCGGTGTCATGAGCGCTGAAATGTCCGTTGATTACGGCTGTACTGGTCCTGTGCTTCGTGGCAGTGGAGTGGACTACGATCTTCGTCGCGATGGTGAAGAACGATATACAGAAATGTACGATGGCTACGCGTTTGAGGTGATTGTTCAAAAAGATGGGCACTACCCACGCGATCACAATTATCCGCCGGTTCCCGTCGAGGCTGTTTTGGGAGATTGTTGGCATCGGTTCTACGTGCGAATGCTCGAAGTCATGCAGGCAATCGACCTCGTTCGCCAAGCCATGGATCGATATCGTTCGGCGGAGGGCGATTTCGGCGTACCGATCAAGCTCGCCCATAAATTGCCGAAAGGCGAAGTTTATTTGGAAACGGAGGCCCCTCGAGGGCAGATGGGTTTTTATCTCGTCAGTGACGGGACTTCGATTCCGTGGCGGGTCCGAGCTCGGAGTAGTTCGTTTTGCAACCTCTCCGTGACCCATGAGCTCTGTCGTGGGATTCCGATCGCTGACATACCCGCAGTAATCGGTTCTTTAGACATCGTGATGGGCGAAATCGATCGATAAAGGGAAAAACTGGGCGACCGGGGCTTGTGCCTCTGCGGGACATTGTGCATTATTTCACGATCTCTGGACGATTTGTGGATCACTCTGACCAGCAAGGTGCACAGGCTAGGAAGCCGGTGGGATAACGACGGTGGCCGACATACTGAATAGCTTGATCTCGAAGCCCCCCGGCCATTGGTTGGGGTTCTTCGTTACAGCGCTGATTCATATCTTTTTGCTGATCAATGTCGTGGCAGTTGGAGCTCTGCTGTTTATCTGGTTGGAGCGAAAAATTTCGGGCCGGATACAAGATCGACTGGGTCCGACGCGTGTCGGTGGTAAGTTCGGTTGGTTGCAGACGCTGGCTGATGGCTTGAAGCTGGTCACCAAAGAAGATGTGATGCCTGCCGCGGCCGATCCGCTGCTGTTTCGGATCGCCCCCTATTTGTCTTTCACTGCCAGCTTTGTTGCGTTCCTTGCCCTGCCTTTTGCGGCCGGTTGGGCCGGTCGGGAAATCAATACCTCCGTATTCTTCATTCTGGCGATTTTAGGTCTCGAAGTATTCGGCGTGATCTTGGCGGGATGGGCGAGTGGCTCGAAGTGGTCACTGTTCGGCGCGATGCGAGAGGCGGCTCAGGTTGTAAGTTACGAAGTACCGCTCGGCCTGTGCGTGATCATTCCGGTGATGATTTGCGGATCCATGAACTTGGTGACGATCGGGCAGATGCAGCAGGGCGGCTTGCAAAACTGGTTGATCCTTCATGATCCATTTACGTTTTGCGTCTTCTGGGTTTATTTCACCTGTGGGATGGCAAGCGTGAACCGAGCTCCGTTTGACTTGGCTGAGGCCGAGAGTGAATTGGTGGCCGGTTTCCATACCGAGTATTCCGGACTCCGATGGAGTATTTTCTTCATGGCGGAGTACGGTTCAATGTTTGTGATCAGTGCACTCGCTGTCATTCTGTTTTTCGGTGCCTGGAATGGACCGATTCCGATTTTCGAAAGCTTCGGATACGAAGCGGGGGCCACTGAGTTTAGTTTCTATGGTTACTTGGCCAATCTGGCTGGCTGCGTGAACTTCATCGGCAAGTCGGTGATCGGCGTAATCGTCATGATTTGGATTCGCTGGACCTTGCCAAGATTGCGTATCGATCAGGTGATCACGATGTGCTGGAAGTATTGTGTGCCGATTTCAGCCGCTTGTTTCGTGGGTGTTCTGGCTTGGCAAACGTTCGGACTTCCGACGGCGGCTGACTTAGACCGTTTTGAAGTTCGTGAGAATTGGGTTCTGGCTGCTTTCGAGGAACCCGAGGTCAGTGATCCAAATATTCCGGCTTCTGAGGCCGATCAGTCAGCAGAGGATGAGAGTGAAGTTTCTTTACGAGAGAGCTCTACCGACGCAGTTTCCTCCGATTCGCAGCTTTCGCCAACTGCCCCTGCCCGTCCGGTCGCGGATACGGCTTCGAAATCGAAGTCTGACCGGCCAGGAGGACGTGGCTGATGCTTGATGCAATCAATTGGCATTCGTTTTTGTTTTTGCTCTTTGCCGGTTTGACCTGCGGCTTCGCAATTGGTGTGCTGCTGTCGACGAGCATCGTTCGTATGGCGTTTTATTTGATCGTCTCCCTCGCATCCACTGCCGGCTTGTTCTTCCTGGCGGGAGCGAAGTTCGTGGGGGCGATGCAAGTGATGATCTATGTCGGCGGAACGCTTGTTCTGTTGATTTTTGGCGTGATGCTCACGGCGAAGGCTGCCTTTGTTTCGATGAAAACCCGCAGTAGCGATTGGGTCTTGGCTTCGATTATTGGCGCTTCGTTGTTCACGCTGTTGGCGGTAACAGCCATCTCGGTTGACGAATGGCGAGTGCCGCGCGCTGATCAAAATTCACTGTCGATTATCGAAGGTGAATCGGCGACAAGTTTGGGGTGGGGCTTGATCGGCATCCGTGTCGATAAGGCTCATCAAACCGATCCGGTCCTCCGGTCGGGTATGTCGGGCTATCTCTTACCTTTTGAGATTGTGTCGGTTCATCTATTGGTTGTGTTGATTGGCGCAGCGTATTTGGCGAGAACCAAAACGATTGTGTCCTACGGGACTCCGCAGCCCTCGACATTTACGATGCCGTACAGTCAGCTGTACTTCAGTTTTCACGGGCGAATACCTCGGCACGCCTACTGGTTTCATGGCGTCATCGTGTTGAATGTCGTGTTGGCGATTGTGATGGCACCGTTGGCGTTTGGCATCGTTGACGAAAGCTTGGATCGTCCTCCGTTGTTTGCGGTTTTGTTGGCCGTGTTCGGAAGTTTACTCGTGCTGTGGCCCGCTTTAGCGATTCGAGCGAAGCGATGGCATGATCGCGGGAAGTCGACAGTTTGGTTGTTGCTGCCACTTTTGCCCGTTATTGGTGCAATTTGGGAGCTTGTTGAGTTGGGTTTTCTTCGAGGAACGATCGGGTCGAATCGACACGGTTCCGATCCATTACAGTAATTCAAAATGAGTTTATTAACCGAACCCGTTGGCGTTTCACATTTTTTGGTCGTCGGTGCCGTCATGTTTGTGACGGGTGCACTTTGTATGGCCACTAAACGCAACGCGTTAGGAGTATTGATGGGGATTGAATTGGTTCTCAATGGTGCGAATATCAATTTCGTTGCCTTTGGTAGCAGCTACCTGCGAGAAAACTCGCTGGGGCTCGATGGCCAATTCTTTGCCTTGTTCGTGATTGTGCTGGCTGCCGCCGAAGCGGCTGTTGCATTGGCCATTGCACTTAGTTTTTACAATAACCACGCCACTATTGACGTGGATCAAGCCGACGAGTTAAAGGGCTGATGGATATCGGGGTCGTCCTATCTTGGTTGTTGGGCTTCGCGGTTTTAATGCCGTTGGGCTCGTTTGCATTGATCTTGCTATTTGGCCCGCAGATGGGAAAAGGTGGCAAGCAAGCCGGTGCTTGCGCCACAGGCGCGATTCTTGTCTCCTGCATCCTCTCGGTCATTTCGCTCGGTATCTGGCTCTCGAATCATCCGCCGATCGGTGACCATGGATCCGCTCATGCAGCCCAGCATGATGAAGCCGTCGGCACGGATGGTGAAACCAATGCGGCAGACAGTGACACACATGCCAGTGATGAGGCGGATGCGGTTCATACCGATGGCGAGACGGATGAAGCGGTCGGTACCGATGGCGAAACCAATGCGGCCGACAGTGATCACCACGGCGATCACCACGGCGATCACGGCCACGCGGTCGCACCGCCTCACTACTCCTACGAGGTCTATTCGCTTGGTGATTTCGGGATAGGGCATCGGATGAGCATAAGTGTCTATATTGACACGCTCACCGTCTGCATGTTTTGCATGGTAACGTTGATTGCAACTTGCATTCATCTTTACGCAACCGGCTACATGCACGATGAGTTGGAAGGTCCCGACTACGTCGATCATGAAGTGACCATGGAAGATGGTAGCCATTTGCACCGCCCCGGTCGTTTTCACCGATTCTTCCAAGCCCTTTCGCTGTTTTGCTTCAGCATGCTCGGGCTCGTACTTTCCGGCAACATCGCCATGACCTTCGTGTTTTGGGAACTTGTCGGTATTTGCTCCTACTTCCTCATCGGTTTCTATGTTGAACGCCACAGTGCATCAACGGCAGCCAATAAAGCATTCATCGTCAATCGAGTTGGTGACTTCGGGATGATCATCGGCTTGATGGCTCTTTGGGGGAGCCTGGGGACATTTTCCTTCGGCGGTGCTGACGGGATTTTTGAGCAGGTGCGATCTTCCGAGAACGATTACGCATTGGTTGTTCCTGACGGCATGGTTCGCGCTTCAGCTCAAAAAGAGGTTGCCGCAGTCGTTGCCGGGTTGGGCCCCAGTGCGACAGCCGAGCAAATTAAGAAGGCCGTCGATGATAAGCTTCCCGAATGGCGAGATGCGAAAACGTCGGGTGTTCCGGGTGGATATGGACGTTGGTTATTGATCGTAGCTGGAGTCGGGATTTTTTGCGGCTGTATCGGCAAGAGTGCTCAATTTCCGCTGCACGTCTGGTTGCCCGACGCCATGGAAGGACCGACTCCCGTCTCGGCGCTGGTGCATTCAGCGACGATGGTCGCCGCTGGTGTTTTTTTAGTGGCGAGATTTTATCCCGTATTTACTCCCGAAGTACTCTTCGTGATCGCACTTGTTGGTGCTGTGACGTTGTTCATGGCGGCGACTATCGCGATTACAGCAACTGATATCAAGCGAGTTTTGGCCTACTCGACCGTCAGTCAGTTGGGCTACATGATGTTGGCCCTGGGGCTCGGTGGTTGGCTTGCTGGGGTAATGCATTTGTTCACGCATGCTTTTTTCAAAAGCCTCTTGTTCATGTGCAGTGGTTCAGTCATTCACGCGGTGCACACCAATGAGATGACGGAGATGGGTGGCTTGCGCAAAAAGATGCCGTGGACCGCCTACACCATGCTGATCGGATGCATGGCGATTGCGGGTGCGGGTATTCCTTTTGCGGTTGTCTTGTTTGGCGAGAGCTACGGTTTTGGCTTCAGTGGATTTTATTCCAAGGATGCGATTCTGGAGCAGGCTCTTTCTTTTCGAAATACGAACCCCGGTTGGGGAAATGTCTTTTTCTTGGCCGCCGCGGGCGGAGCTGCGATCACTGCTTTTTACATGTTCCGGCTCTGGTATTTGACCTTTGCGGGTCAACCTCGTGATCAGCACCGTTACGACCACGCCCACGAGTCACCTCCGGTGATGTATCGGCCACTGATTCTGTTGTCGGTATTCGCGATCGGTGTCGCTTGGGGGCCCGTGCAGGGAATCGTTTGTGGATTGGTTGCCGCGATCTTCTTCTTTGCACTTTATATTCGACGTTCTGTGAGTGGACAGCAGGAAGATCATCATCTGCCCAGTGACCCATTAATCACCTCATTGGTGATCAGTGTCGTGGTGGTTGTGATTGGGATGGTGCTCTCGATGTCCGGAAACAACGACGTGACACTCGGCAATTTGCTCGAACAAGCAAGGCCTGCCGGTACACTTCCGACCGAAGAAGCCGCGTTGCTTTCGATGACTTGGCCCAACGAGCATGATAGTCACGTCGCTGCGATTCGCGTGCCGGCGACTTGGATTGCGTTCGCTACTGCCTTCGGTGGTTTTTTCCTGGCAACCATGTTCTATGGACTCCGCAAGCTAGACGCTGCGGAATCCCAAAAGACTTTCGCGCCGATTCACCGATTCCTGCTGAACAAATGGTGGTTCGACGAACTTTACAATTTCCTGTTTGTGCGTCCGTGTCACGTTGTCTCGGGATGGATTGCATCGTTTGACCGTACTTGGATCGATGGGTTCATCGACTGGTTGGCTTGGGCGACTAAGGTTTTTGCCGGCTTCTGGGAACGAATGGCGGACCGCACCATCGTGGATGGGTTCGTGAATGGATTGGCAACCCTGACCTATCGCTGCGGAGCTTCGCTGCGTCGAGTTCAGACTGGCAGTTTGCGGCAGTACGTGATGTTCATCGTAGCTGGCACGGTAATTGTGTTTGTGTTGGCAAGTTTTTGGCGGTTCGCACTCGCTCAGTAGCAATCGAATTTTAATTAATCATTCAAAGACCGGTTTTAAAACCATCAAATTTTCGGAAATGACAAACTGATGGACAGTCCTATTCTCGTATTAAGCCTGCTGATCTTCGTGCCCGCTGTTGTGGCCGCGGTACTGGCGTTGTTCCCCAAAGGTACGGACGATTTCTGCAAGTTCGTGACATTGGCGACGACGATGTTCGTGATGGGCTTTGCCGTGTTGTTTGTGCTTATGCCATTCGACATCGGACAACCGGCGATGCAGCAAGTTTTCAATCAGCCATGGATTCCGTCGTTTGACATCGAATACTTCATGGGGACCGACGGTATCAGCCTACCGCTCGTGATTCTAACGGCATTCATCAGTCTGCTCTCGATGATTGCGAGTTGGACGATCAAGACGAATGTCAAAGCTTATTGCATGCTCTATCTCTTGTTGGTCACGGGGATGTTGGGTGTATTTCTCGCGTTGGACTTTTTCCTGTTTTACGTCTTCTGGGAAGTCATGTTGTTGCCGATGTACTTCTTGATCGGTATCTGGGGAGGTCCACGGAAAGAATACGCAGCTATCAAGTTCTTCCTCTTCACGCTGTTCGGTAGCGTATTGATGTTGATTGCCATTCTGATGCTGTATTTCAATAGCGATTTGACACAACTGACGACCCAACAGTTGGCGGACAGTCATGTTTTGACTCGCAACTTGCAACAAAAATTTGACGTGCCCGTTGCCGAAGCAACTTCGGCACAGTTGGAAGGTGCCAAGAAAGATCTTTTCGACGAGATTGAGAGCGGAAAACGTTCTCACTACACCTTTAATATTCTTGCCCTGCAGCATATGGGGCAGCACACGGATCTGTTTTCCTCGCAGGACATTTTGTTCCCTGGCTGGACTGTTCAGCACTGGGCTTTCTTGCTGTTGTTTATTGGTTTCGTGATCAAGGTTCCGTCGGTGCCGGTGCATACTTGGCTGCCAGACGCTCATGTGGAAGCACCTACCCCGATTTCGATGATTCTGGCGGGCGTGCTGCTAAAGATGGGTGGGTATGGCATTATTCGGATTTGTTACCCGATCTGCCCACACGCAGGCTACGATTTTGCCACCTTCGTTTGTGCCCTGGGCGTGCTCAGCATGGTTTATGGTGCTTTCGCCGCTTTGGCGCAAACTGACTTTAAACGCATGGTTGCCTACAGTTCGGTCAGCCATATGGGATATGTCGTACTCGGTTTGGGCGTTTGGTCGGCGACTGCAGGCACAATGTTCGACTCTTACTCCTGGAACATGGGGATCAAGGGTGCGATGTTCCAGATGATTGGTCACGGTGTGAGTTCGGCGGGCATGTTTTTCATGGTCGGCGTGATCTACGAGCGGGTGCATCATCGCAACTTGAACGAGTTTGGTGGCCTCTATGGCCGCATGCCGGTTTATACTGCCCTGGCGATGATTATTTTCTTTGCCGGTTTGGGCTTGCCCGGTCTTTGCGGTTTCATCGGTGAGGTCTTTGTGGTGCTTTCCGTCTGGAACTTTAGCCACTGGATGGCCATCGTTTCAGCCGGCGTCGTGGTGTTGACTGCGGCCTACATCTTGTGGGCAATTCAACGTGTCTACCTTGGTCCGGAATACAAGGGTCCCCATGGCGACGAGATTCGACCGATCAATTCACGAGAATTGAGTGTGGCAGTGACGCTTGTCGTGTTTGCGATCTTCTTAGGCGTCTATCCACGAGCTGTTTTGCAGTACATGGATGCTACGATCGACGCGCAAGTTACGAGCCTGAGTGACTGGACGAAAAATGTGAAAACGCCCGAATTGGAGGGTGCTGAAGTCGACGAAGAAGAGGTGTTAGCGCAATCTGATGAGAAATCAGACGAAGCAACGGGCACCCAGTCGATTTCTTTGCTTTCGGTTGAAAATAATTCGCAACCCGATCTTGGATCGCCGGCTGGCGCCCCGGAAAGATCGGAAGCGAGTGAACCAACCGCTGTTATACGCTAACGGATCGCTGAACGTGATCAACTTGAATCAATTGAGAGCTGGTTAAAGTGCAGTTACACGAAATCGCAGCCGAATTCATCAACGATACCAAGGGTTCGTTGTGGCCCGCCTTCGCACCCGAGTTGGTGCTGAGCGCGACAATTATGGTCATGCTGCTCGTTCGTGCGTGCCGTTGGGGAAGGTTCATACCGGCTGCTGTGATGACGTTGGTCGGTGCCGGTCTTGCACTTTTCGTCGCCTTACCGTCCTGGTTGCCAACGGGACCTGACGGTGGCGTTGCCTCGCATGAACTGTTCACTGGTATGCTGGTGTTAGACCCTTTCACCGTCTACTTGCGAATTTTCTTGTTGGTGTTCGTGCTGCTGTTCACTGTTTTTACAGTCTTATCACGCAATCCGGAACGAGATGATGCCACAGACTTTTATTGTTTGGTACTCGGAAGCACGATTGGCATGTGTCTCATGGCTTCCGCCAATCATCTGTTGATGGTATTTGTCGCAATCGAAATGGCGAGCGTGCCATCATATGCACTCGCTGGCCAGATGAAACACAAACGCAAGAGCAGTGAAGCCGCTCTGAAGTATTCCATTTATGGCGCGGGCGCCGCGGGCGTGATGCTTTATGGGATCAGCTTGGTGGCTGGAGTGCTCAACACGGCCCACTTGCCGACAATCGCCTTGAAGCTCGCGGAAACATTGCCGTCGATGAGCGGCGAGCAGACGATGGTGCTGGCCTTGGGTGGTCTGATGATCATGGTCGGTTTGGCGTTTAAGCTTTCGGCCGTGCCGTTCCACTTTTGGTGTCCAGACGTTTTCGAGGGTGCTTCGGCAGAGGTCAACGCGTTCTTGTCGGTTGCTTCCAAAGCAGCGGCCCTCGCTTTGTTGGTTCGGGTTGCGGTTGGAGTCTCCGTGCCCACCGGCTCAGAGGTCGCAACAACGGCACCCGCAGCAAATCAACCCGCGGCCATCTCGACTGCCAGTCAGACTGCATTGGTCGCTGATGAAGCTGATTTGGAACCGATGGCTTCGGATCAGGCAGCCCCGTTGGTGCCCGTCAGACGCTTCATCGGCTTGTTGGTTGGTGTGATCGCTGCGGTGACCTGTACCTTTGGGAACCTGGCTGCTTACGCCCAGACAAACATTAAACGGCTGATGGCCTATTCAACGATTGCTCATGCGGGCTACATGATGCTGGCGATACCTGCGGCAATCGAGGCGGTGGGAGTCGACGCAGCCGTGTCTCAGCAGGCGATTGCGGCACTTGCGCTCTATGTGGCCATCTATCTGCTGATGAATTTGGGAGCCTTCGCAGTGATTGCTTTCCTTCGTAATTCGTTGGGAAGTGAAGAAATCGCGGACTACTCAGGTTTGATCCGTCGATCACCAATCATCACTGTTGCCTTTGCCTTGTTGCTGTTCAGTTTGGTGGGGCTTCCTCCACTCGCCGGATTTTTCGGCAAGTTCGCGATTTTTGCTGCCTTGGCGAATTCTTGGCGCGTGACCGGTCAAAATTATTTGCTTTGGCTGCTCGTTATTGGTGGTATCAACACAGCGATTAGCTTGTTCTATTACTTGCGGGTCGTGAAGATCATGACGATTGACCCCGAACGTGATGGGGGGCCCGTGCCAGTTGCTCCGGTTTCTTTTTTGGCGGGAACTTTTGTTGTTGTTTTAACGATTCCCGTCATGACTTTGTTGCTCTACATCGACACGTTGAACAAATGGGCTCAGGCTGCAGCGCAACAACTATTTTGACGTAAGGTAAACATTTTTCATGGGTGATTCGACGACGATTGACGTATTGAATCGACTGCTCGCGTTGCACAGTCATTCACTGCCGATGTATCTGGTCAATGCGCCCCCATGGTTCGCGGAGGACGATTTGGCCGCCGCAACCGCCCTTCGACATGTTGCCGAAGATCAACAATTGATGTCAGATCGAATCGGTTCGCTTATTGTAGGGTGCGGGGCGGTAACGCACGCGGGCGAGTTTCCGATGGTCTTTACTGACATGCACGATCTGTCACTCGATTATATCTTGAGTGAAGTCAAGCAGCGTCAGCGGAATGAGATCGAACAAATTCAAATGTGTATCGATCAGCTCAAGGATGCGCCGATCGCTAAAGCGATTGCTGAGGAAGCTCTGGGCGCTGCGAAAGCACATTTGGAGAATTTGACGGAAGCCCGGACCGTTTCCGCCTGACATCCGGGGCTGCCGGGAACAGATTGAGTTCGCTATGCATCTGTTCGACACTCACGCGCATCTCGATGACGAGCAATTTGGGGCGAATCTTGGTGCGGTCATCCAGCGGGCCACGGATGTGGGCCTGCAGCATCTCGTCGCCGTCGGCACAACTGCTGAATCTTCGCTAAAGTGCCTCGAACTCGCTGCGAAGTATTCGACCGTGCACGCCGCTGTCGGAATCCAACCCAACTACTGCTCCGAAGCGAAGCCCACTGATTGGCAAACAATCGTTGAACTGACGAAACGCGAGGGCGTGGTGGCCATCGGAGAAACGGGCCTTGATCGTTACTGGGATCACACTCCTTTTGAGCTACAGCAAGATTACTTTCAGCGACATTTGGATCTATCGCGGCAGACCCAGTTGCCTTTTATTGTGCACATGCGGGATTGCCTGGATGAGATTGTCGTGATGCTGCAGGAAGCTCGCCGTCAAGGACCCTTGTTGGGTGTGATGCATTCCTACACTGGTGACGCGGCAGGAGCTCGCGAGTGCTTGTCACTGGGAATGTACATCAGTTTTGCCGGGATGGTGACCTACAAGAAGTCGGAAGCATTAAGGGAGGTGGCCTCGCTCATTCCCGCTGATCGTCTGCTGATTGAGACCGATTCGCCCTATCTTTCGCCGCATCCGAAACGATCGGTACGGCCGAATGAACCCGCCTTGATCGTGCACACAGCGCAATGCCTGGCCGAGGTGCGAGCTGTTACTTTGAGCGAAATAGCCGAACAAACGACGGCAAATGCCAAACGCCTCTTTTTGCCGGCCTGATTTGTGTGCTGATCAAGGTTGTCGAATGGTGTGACAGGATCTATACAGCTTTTCGGCGACTGTTCGGTTCGTGAGAATACTGTTCGGTTCGTGAGAATACTGTTCTAGTCTCGAGGATATGGATTGATGGCTCTGTCCGCAATTGCCCTTGCTGAGAGTGGTTGGGTCCCTGATGCTCTGGTCCGACGTGGAATACGTCGTATGCTCGACAAACGGATCACAGAAACCAAGCAACTCCCTGACCAAACCCAACTGGCTGAATCACTCAGTAACGGTCCGCTGCTCGTCAATGCTAACGAAGCTAACTGCCAACATTACGAAGTTCCACCCGATTTTTTTCAGGCTGTCTTAGGAGCTTATCTGAAATACAGTTGTGGACTTTGGGCGTCGGAAAACTCCACTTTGGACGAGTCCGAAGTGGAGATGCTGCGGTTGACCGCCGAGCGAGCTGAAATTTCTGACGGAATGCGTGTTCTCGATTTGGGGTGCGGCTGGGGCTCAATGACCACCTGGATTGCCCAAAATTGGCCCAACTGTCAGATTACTTCGGTGTCCAATTCGGCGCCGCAGAAGCATTTCATTGAAAATCGATGTCGTGAACAAGGCCTTGAGAACGTATCCGTGTTGACTGCCAATGTGGCTGATTTTGATACCGAACAGCGGTTTGATCGAGTTGTCTCCATCGAAATGTTCGAGCACGTTCGCAATCATCAACTGTTGATGAGCCGAATTTCTCGTTGGCTTGAACCCGATGGAAAACTGTTTGTACACGTTTTTTGCCACCGCCATTCTGCCTACCTCTTCGAAACGGAGGGAGAAGAAAATTGGATGGGAAGACACTTCTTTACAGGCGGCATGATGCCCTCGGCAGATTGGCTCACGAAGTTTGACGCCGATTTGAGGACGCAAGAACGGTGGAGTGTGAATGGAAACCATTATGCCCGCACCTGCGACGCTTGGTTGCAAAAGTTGGATGCCGATCGAACACAACTCGCGCAGCTCTTTCGGGTTGATCTTGGGCGGGCGGCCGCTGATCGCCAGTTACAACGCTGGCGTATGTTCTTCATGGCCTGTGCCGAACTATTCCGTTACCAGAATGGGCAGGAATGGTTTGTCGAGCATTATCGGTTTCAGCGTTCTTGAAATAGGATTTATTTCTAAGTGGCTTATTTCAAACGACTTGCGTTCGTCGTGATTTTTGAGGCTTGTCAGCTGAAGCATCTCTCTCTAAGATTTCAAACAAGTGTTTGATACGTCTGTTTCAGATTGCGGTTGGGCCGCTCGAACTGAGCCAGGTGGCAACGAAGATTTTCTCCTCTTGTGGCAGTCAGATGACAAAAGATCAGGTGCGGACACGGATCCTGTTAGTCGCGGGCGAGATCTTTGCCCTTCGTGGCTACCAGAGCACCACGGTTCGCGACATTTGTCAGCGAGCAAAAGTGAACGTCGCTGCCGTCAACTATTACTTTGGCGATAAAGAACGTCTCTATATTGACGCCGTCAAACATGCTCGAGAACTGATTGCTGATCAATGGCCACTCCCCGAATGGTCAGCCGAAACAACGCCTGAGCAAAAGTTGTTGATGTTTGTGGAAACCTTTTTGCAGCGTCTCCTTTGTCGTGACGCGGCGAGTTGGCGTATCCGGCTGATCTTGCGAGAGATCATGGATCCGACGCGGGCCTGCGAAGAGTTGGTGCAGGAGTCATTTCGACCGTTCTTCAACGTGTTGTTGGAAGTCATTCGCGAAATGGCGCCGCGTGGGACTGCTGCTTTTCAAATTCATCAGTTGGGGTTGAGCATTATTAGCCAGTGTGTTTTTTATCTTTCACAGCGCCGTGTGGTCGAAATGATGGTCGATGCGAATGAGTTGGATGCACACTTCCATCCTCATGCATTGGCTGAACACATTGTGTCATTTAGTGTGCCGGGCTTACGAAAACCGTACAGTGAACTGAAGGGAAGTTTGCCGGACTTCCGACAAGGAAAAGCGAGCTCCTCGTAACAAGATTTTTGCGCATCTGAAACCGAGATGGATGGGCACACATGAAAGCGATTCTAGTTTGAAACGCAGTCGCGTTCCATTAACTTGATAACAGTCAAAAGCCTGATTCGTGAGACATTTTATGACTTCAAAAGCATCCAACGCGATATTGCGAGGCTTGCCGTTCGTGTTCGTGATGAGTCTTGGTTTGGTGGCATATTTTGCAATTATGAAGTTGCAGACTCCGCCCGATTCTCAAATTCCAAAACGGAATCCACCTCTCGTCAGGACCCAAGCAGTCGTCGTCAGCGACAAGAGTGATCTTGGCCTCGAAGTGCAGGGGGAGGTTGTTCCGTTTCGCGAAGTGACGCTGGCGGCGGAGGTGGCCGGCCGTGTCGAGAGTAAGGGCGCCTCCTCTTTGGCGGGTAACTTCGTCAGGGCAGATGAATTGCTGCTGCAGATTGATCCAAGTTACTACGATCTAGAAGTTCGTCGTATTCAGCAATCGATATCAGAGGTAAAAGTCAGCATTGAGGAGATGGACGTTGAGCGAGCGAATAACGAACACCTTTTGAAATTAGCGAAGTCGGAGTTGGAGCTTCAAAATCGAAATGTGGGTAGAATTGAAGCACTTCAGAAGCAACGCGTATCATCGCAAGCCGCCTCCGATGCAGCACAACAAAAGTTGCTTCAAGCAATGAATACGGTGCAGTTGCGTGAGAATCAAGATCGGCTGATCCAGACCCGCAGAAGCCGTTATCTGACGGAAAAAGAAGGGTTACTGGTTCAGTTGGAAAAGGCGTTGTTGGATCGTCGACGAACTGAAATCCGATCTCCCCTTTCCGGCATCATCATGGAGGATCCGGTCGAAGCTGGCGATTATGTTCAGAAAGGAACCACGCTCGTTAAAATCGAAGACGTTTCGAAGGTTGAGATCGATTTTGATCTCAAGCTTGACGAGCTTCGCTGGATCTGGGCGAGTTCGGGCGACGAAGATTTGAGTGCGGGAGACAGCTATGCGTTGCCCCCGCTCAAGGCCAAGGTCGAAGTGGAGGTTGAGGGGCGGAGATTTGAGTGGGATGCGGTTCTGTCGCGGTATGACGGTGCAGGACTGAATCCGGCTACCCGGACGGTTCCCTGCGTGGCCATTGTCGATAATCCGCGAGGGGGAAGAGCACAAGCCGACGCCTCCGATAGCGGTTTGCCCGGACCACCGACTCTATTGCGTGGCATGTTTGTCACGGTCAAGATTGCTGTACCCACCAAGCAGCCATTGGTGGAGGTCGCGGTGACCGCTTTGAGGCCAGGCAGCAAAATTTGGCTGTGTGTCAATGATCAGCTGTCGATTCGCGATGTGGACGTGGCGCAGGTGTTGAACGATCGTATTTTGTTGTTTCCCGGCAGTTCCGATGTTGTCGCCGGGGATCGAGTCGTCGTTACTCCGCTGCCTCTTGCTGCCAATTCAATGGCGATACGCGAAGAAGGTTCATCCGCTGCAAGTCGCGATGAGAATGTCCTGAACGCCACGAAAGCTGTCTCGTCGGAGGTTGCGCGATGAGGCGACTTGTCGAATGGGCGATCAAGAATTCTCCCGCAATGAACATTCTAATGATCGCGGTTCTTGTGGTAGGGATGTACTCTCTCTACACCATGCGTCGGGAAGTCTTTCCTGAATTTGAGCTCGAAGTCGTATTGGTCACCGTGCCGTATCCAGGTGCGAGTCCCGAGGAAGTAGAAGAAGGAATCTGCCAGAAAATTGAAGAGTCGGTTCAATCTACCGATGGAATTAAAAAGCTCACTTCCGTGGCTCAAGAGGGACTTGGGTCTGTCATTCTTGAATTGCGATCCAACATCTCGGATGTGCAAAAGGTCGTCAATGAGGTGCGATCAGAAGTCGACCGCATCCCGAGCTTCCCTGTGCTCGCGGAAGATGCCGAAATTCAGCAAATCACGATTCGCGAACCGGCTATCAACATTGCCATCATGGCGCCACCCACTCGTGAGTATGACGAGTTGGAATTGAGGGCGGTTGTTGAGACCGTTCGGGACGACCTGCTTGAGTTGGACAAGGTGTCGCAAGTTGCAATCAAAGGCGCACGCGACTACCAAATCGACATCGAGATTGATGAGCAGACCTTGCAGAAACACGGCCTGTCTCTTGATGAGGTGGCTCGCATCGTGCGACGCGAAAATCTGGAAGTTCCAGGTGGGAAATTGCTTGGCGAAGGACAGGAGGTGCTGCTTCGCGGTGAAAACAAACGCTTGATTGGTCAGCAGATTTCCGAATTGCCGCTGCTCACTGAACCGGGGGGAGTGGTGCTGACCGTCGGTGATCTGGGAACGGTACGGGACGACTTTAATGATGTTGTCTCGATTGTTGAAATTAATGGCGAGCCCGCATTGGTTCTGGAAGTTAGCCGAACGCGTAGCGAAGATCTGCTGGCGATGACCCGCGATGTCCGCGGATTTGTCGAAAAGCAAACCTTGCCCGCTGGATATCGAATGCTTGCCTTTGCCGACCGATCGCAGGATGTGAGAGATCGTCTGGCGTTGCTCCAGGAAAATGGACTGATGGGGCTGTTGCTCGTTTTCTTGGTGCTCGCTGTGTTTCTCGAATTGCGTTTGGCGTTTTGGGTTGCACTCGGCATCCCCGTGGCCCTGCTAGGAGCTGGGGGGGTCTTGCTACTTGGAGGCCAGACGCTGAACATGCTTTCGATGTTCTCCTTCTTAATGGCGCTGGGAATTGTCGTCGATGATGCGATCGTTGTTGGAGAAAATATCTACTCGCAACGACAAAGGGGGAAATCATTCTTCCAGGCCGCAGTCGAGGGCACAACAGAGGTCCTGCCTTCGGTTTCTGCGTCAGTCGCAACGACCGTTATCGCTTTTTGTCCCATGTTGTTCGTGTCTGGCGTGATGGGGAAGTTTTTTGCGGTGATTCCTTTTGCGGTCATTGCCATGTTGCTGTTGTCATTGCTCGAGTGCATTTTTATTCTGCCTTGTCACTTGGCTCATGATGACAGTCTGGTCTTTCGAGTTATCTCTTTCCTGTTTTTTCCGCTTCGGTTTATTGTCGTTTTTTTTCGCGCTGTGAATCGGATTTCTAGTCGTTGCCTTGAGCAAGTGATCACTCGATACTATCGTCCGACACTCCAGTGGGCGTTGGTGAATCGGTACGTGACACTCGCCATGGCGATTTCCGTTTTATTATTCACGGTAGGATTCGTTCGAGCAGGATTCGTCCCCTTCGTTATTTTCCCCAAGGTCGATAGTAATTACATTCAATGTGCGATCGCTTTTCCAGATGGGACGCCGTCGGAAATTACAGACGAAGCAACTCAGCAGTTGGTGCAGTCTTTGCACGCTGCAAGCACTGAGTTGACGAAAGATCCGAATGTCTCGTTAGTCAATGTTGTTTATCGAATGGTTGGTGCCATGGCGGGCGGCGGTAACGTGCTCGAAGGGGGAGGCGCATCCGGGGGACATGTGGGCAGCGTTGATGTGGAACTTTTCGATACCAGCAGACGCAAATTCACCGCCCAAGAACTCGTCGCGAAATGGCGTGAATTGGCGCGCGGGACAGTTTTTGGCATGGAGAGTTTAACCTTTGGTGAACGGGATTTTGGTCCCGGGGGGACCCCGATCGAGTTTAAGCTGTTGGCCAGCGGGGGAGACGTCAAAACACTCGAGAAAGCGGTCGAGTTGTGCAAGGAGAAACTGGCGACCTATCCCGGTGTGTTCGATGTGCAAGATGATTCCACGCCTGGCAAATGGGAGTATCGGATCCGTGTGAAGCAGGAAGCTCAGTCGCTGGGAGTCACCACCGGGGATCTAGCTGATACGGTGCGAGCATCTTACTACGGTGCCGAGGTGATGAGACTGCAACGTGGTCGACATGAAGTGAAATTGATGGTTCGCTATCCCAAGGCGGATCGACGCTCACTCGCAGACTTCGACGATATTCTTGTTCGCGTCGGTGACGGTGTGGAACGTCCGCTTTCAGAACTTGCGGAAATCGATGTGGTCCGAGGCTATTCGGAAATCAATCGCGTTGATCAAAAACGATCGATCACCGTGAGTGCGGACGTCGACGAGGCACAAGGAAACGCGCGAGAGATTGTTAAGGCGATGCAATCCGGATTCATGCCGGAATTGTTGAGTGAGTTTCCCACCGTGCAGGTTCGTTGGGAGGGGCAGCAAGAACAAACACAAGAGTCGTTGCGAAGTTTGCTGATCGCGACATGTGTGGCATTACTGGTCATGTTCATCTTACTTACGCTCGAATTTAAAGCTTACTTTCAGCCGTTGCTCGTGCTGGCAATTATCCCCTTTGGCTTCATTGGTGCGATCCTAGGGCATTATCTGCTCGGGCTACCGCTGACCATGTTCAGCTTCTTTGGGCTAGTTGCTTTGACCGGGGTCGTCGTCAATGATTCGATCGTCTTGATCGACTTTATTAATCGAAAGGTGCGGAGCGGAATTCCTGTTGAACAAGCCTTGTTGGAATCGGGGCAAAGAAGGTTTCGACCCGTTCTGTTGACCTCTCTGACAACGATTGCCGGCTTGTCGCCGATTCTATTCGAAACTTCATTCCAGGCGCAAATCTTGATTCCGATGGCCACCAGTCTCAGTTTTGGATTGCTCGTGGCAACTCTGCTGGTAGTGATCTTGGTACCCACTTTTTATCGGATTTATTTCGATTTCCAGAGGTTTTTCGCTGCGAATGACCCTCCAGTCACTGTGCCGGTACATGTGGAAAACGAAATGGTTGCTCGTCCGTCGTAAGCTTGATTCAGTTCCGACCTCGCTCGAATCCTAGCTGACTATCCGCTTCTTACGTTAAACTACCGTCTCGATAACGCACCGGCGTTGGGTCTCAACTGGTTTTCTGGGAGGAATGTGCAATGAGCATGATCAATCGACTTGCGGTGATGCTGCTGTTTGGGGTGACAACAAATTTGTCGGCAGCGGAAGAACTTCGGATCGGCATGATCGGTCTCGATACTTCCCATGTAATTGCGTTCACCAAGGCATTCAATGACCCTGAAGCCACGGGTGATTTAGCCGAGATGCGTGTTGTGGCGGGCTTCCCGGGAGGAACTGACATTCCACCCAGTCGCGATCGGGTGGCCGGATTTACGCAGCAGTTGAAGGAAATGGGAATCGAAATTGTCGATTCGATTCCTGATTTACTTTCGAAAGTTGACGTTGTTCTGTTAGAGAGTGTCGATGGTCGACCCCATCTGGAACAGGCACGCTTGGTGATCGAAGCGGGTAAGCCCCTTTTCATTGATAAGCCCGTCGCCGGTTCGCTGAAAGATGCCGTGGCGATCTTTCGATTGGCCGAAAAACACGACGTTCCTTGTTTTTCAAGTTCGTCTCTGCGTTACGTGCCAGAAGCCATTGCCTATCGCAATGAAAAAATGGCCGAGCGGGTGAACGGATGTGTGGTTTGGGGGCCCTGTTCAATTCAGCCGCCCATGCCGGATCTGTTCTTTTATGGTGTCCACGGGGTCGAAATGCTGTACACCATCATGGGTACCGGATGTGTAAGCGTCACGCGATCAAGTACAGAGTCAACCGATGTGGTAACAGGTGTTTGGCAAGATGGTCGTATCGGAACCTATCGTGGGCTTCGGAGCGGAAAGAAAAGTTTTGGAGCAGTGGTTTTTGAAACAGATCGAATTGCCTTGATCGAGCGATCCGTGGGCTATCAACCGTTACTCGATCAGATCGCTCGTTTTTTTAAGTCAGGGAAAGCCCCGGTCGCGGCCGCGGAGACGATCGAAATCTTCGCGTTTATGGAGGCGGCCGATGAGAGTAAGCGACTCGGGGGCAAGCCCGTTCAGATTAACCCTTGATCGACTACTTCGCATCGGTAACGAGTGGAATCGCCAGTTGATCGACGGCAGGTTTTACCGTTTTCTCGTGCTCGGCGATCACTTGTAGAAGTTCCGCCACAACGGCTGGGTTTTTTGCTGCCAAGTCGAATTGTTCACCCGGATCGTGTTCGACGTGATAAAGCAAAGGTGGGTCTTGTCGAATTGGAGCACGACCGTATTTGATCGGCTCACGTGTCCAAAGGTGCAATTTGTAAGGACCTTTCCGCACCGCGTACAAGACACCTCGTGTGTAGTAGAACATCGTGTCGCGCGGGCTGTTTCCAGTGCCAAGCAGGGCAGGGGAAAGGTCGAGTGAGTCGAGTGTACGGTCGGTTGGAAGTTGTGTGTTGCTGATGGCAGCGCAGGTCGCCATCAAGTCGAGCGTACTGCCCATCTGGGTAACCGTCGAACCTGCCTTGATCTTCCCGGGCCAGCGGAAAATCGTCGGTACGCGCATGCCGCCTTCAAAAGTTGTTCCCTTACCGGCTCGGAGTAAACCAGCGCTACCCCCATCGAGGCGAAAACTGAGCCAAGGTCCGTTGTCGCTGGTAAAGACGACCATGGTCTTCTCATCACAGCCAACCTCACGCAATGTGTCGAGCACCTGGCCAACTGACCAGTCGATTTCTTCGATTACATCGCCGTACAGGCCTCGAGGACTGGTGTCCTTGAATTTGTCTGAGACAAACAGCGGAATGTGGGGCATCGTGTGTGGGAGATAGAGAAAAAAGGGTTCTTCGGCATGCTCGCGAATGAACCTTACTGCTTCTTCGGTGTACCTTTTCGTGACGGTGCGTTGGTCAACAGGCTGCTCGAGGATCTTATCATTTCGCATTAATGGAACGCCCCCCGGTTTGTGCATGTCGTTGGAATAGGGGATTCCAAAATACTCGTCGAATCCAGCCTGCGTTGGCAGGAATTGTGGCAGATGACCGAGATGCCATTTGCCGATGCAGGCGGTGGCATAATTCCGCTCCTTAAGCAGTTCCGCCATCGTGATCTCTTCCTGGGGCAAACCGCCTCCCGAGTTGGGAAACAAGACAACTCGTTTTGCCGAGGTCATGCCATTACGAATTGGTAATCGTCCTGTCATCAGGCCAGCGCGACTGGGTGTGCATACGGGCGCTGCACAGTAGAAACTAGTCCACTTTTGACCTTCTGCGGCCATGCGGTCTAGATGAGGGGTTCGAATGGTCGGATGTCCAAAGCAGCCCAGATCTGCGAAACCAAGATCATCACAAAAGATAATCACGAAGTTTGGTGAGGTTTCGCTGGCGCTCAGGCTGTTGGGTAACAGGCTGAGGAATGCGAGAAGGAAAAGTCGGCTAGGCATAACGCACTCCCACGGTGAAGCAAAGGATGGGATTGAAATGGGTAATTCTAAGCGAGTTCAATCGTCGATGATCTCGATCCTAGGACATGAATGTTGGTTTGATCTTTTACTGCGACATGAAACGGGTTGTTCTTCAAGTCTCACTGGTGTGTTTCGCTTCTCACAGTGCAGTGAATAGACATCGGGTGGAAGGTCTCACTTTATCAGGATTTCAATTGTTTTACGCGGTCAGGATGGATCGACGCCAAGTTGTTCTTTTGGTGTGGGGCATGCCTGAGGTGGTACGGTTGTGAAGCGGCCTTTGAATCTTTCGGATGAATCAGCTTCCAGGGGGCTTCGATGAGCCAGCGATCGTTGCGACTTGCTGTTGGGTTCTCGAGGTCTGCACATCGTGCGTTTAGATTTTTCCCTTAATTTGCTTTCGTTGGGTAATGGCCGAGTCATCCAACCGATTGATATCGCGCATCGCCTCGGTCGGCACAGGCTCGAGGGGACATAGCCTCGAGTAGGGGGGGTAGGTCTTCACTCGCCAAATGATCGAGGTGAGGCGTTCTGATTTGTAGGTGCCCCATGAAGTCATCGTCGATCAAAGCTTGGTCATTAGAGCGAATCAGGAGCACATTCGGGCGCGAATCGATGGCATGACAAAGCGTCGCACCTAGAAGGACAAGCCAAATGCTTGCGGGCAATCGATACACTCGTTTCACCTGTTTGTTGATCTTCGCGATTTGCGCGGTTTCGCACGCTCACCCAGCCGCAGGTCTGTAGATATTGTAACTGACTTCAAGACTAGATGTCGAAGTCGTCTACAGCCAGTTCGTCGATTTCAGAGTGCGTTGGTAAAAAACTGCCTTGGAATTCAGCAAAGATCTGAGCTCGTGTCGAGAACTCGATTTCGGTTGGTCGCTCGATTTCCTTGGGGCGATTTTCATCCAAGGTTGCGTTTGTACGGTGTCGTAGGAGTCGCGGTTTGGGTTCGTGCTTTCGGGCGGCAATCGCGGCGAATTCAAGGTCGACTGCGGCAGCCGGTTGATCGAAGTGGCCGATTGAAAAGGGCAAGCACCAGATCGGACGTGGTGAAATCTTGGTCGTTGCCCCAATCACCCTCTTCGAAGGTTGAGTTCTGTGGGATGCCGTCTTCATATTCACCCGCTTGAAAGACGATCACGAGATCAGAAGAATCGAATTGGTGATCTCCGTTGACATCACCGACCAAGCGACTCGTCTCGGCGGTTCCCGGAGTTCCTCCAGGGAGACTGCTGGCTTGCCAACTAGCGGCCTGCCGTCAGCTGGCGAGATCAGTATTGTTGGTATCGATCAATTCGAGAGATGGGCCATCGCCGTCTGTGACTGGATACCAATCATCTGAATAGGCGAATTGCTGAATCGGAAGTCTGTCACCGAGGAGCGTCAGTTGTTCGCCGTCGTTACTTAAATTTCCACTCCACTGCCCGGCGATAGGTAAGTTGTCTCCATATCGGAAGTGGAACGCCTCCACGTCTTCCACAATTAAGATTCGTTCACCGGCGGCTAATTCGGTGATGAGTCCCTCGGCAAAAAGGAACTGAATTCCTTGCGGATTGCTGTTGAGAGGCGCTTGCACAAATTCGGCACCGGTTAGATCTAACGTTTTCTCACTCCGATTGACCAACTCAATAAATTCAAAGTCATCTGCGTGACTAAAACCGGCTCTGACCTCGGCTTGGGAGAGGTCTGTCGAATCATAGTGTATTTCACTGATTCTGAATGATTTGGTCAATTCGGAAGCGGTTGCGGTGGTGGCGATAAACAAAATAGGATCCGACCAGTGACTCCAATGTCCGCTGCGATCTTGCATTCGCACTCGCGTTCTGGGGCGAATGTCCCTGATCGGCCTTCGCCACGTCTCAACGGTCTGAAGCGAAGCACGGACTCGTCGTTGGCGGGTGCGTGCTTCTTCATCCTCGAAACGAGAACATGTGAGTTCCACGCCGCCCAAGGAGATATCGTGGCCCGAAATCACGCGAGGTCTTTTTCGCTGCTAGTGCGATGGGCGAGCATCATGCGGATCCGAGCGGCTGCGTACGCTGTGGCCGGCGTGAGGAGCATCACGATCAGGACGATGTTTGCGCTGAATGAAATCTGCATCGTGATGATGGTGGCGACGTGGAAACCCAGCATTACGATGATCCAGCACCAGCGAAACCAGCGGTTGAACAGGACGAGCATCGAAAGGGCTTCGAACACCGTCAGGACGAAGAAGGAGACTTCGAGAGCCTTCGAGAGCAGCGGGCTTTTGAGCACGTCCAGGCCGAAAATGACATCAAAGGGGCCTGGTTCGGCCGACCGGTGGGCGACGTAGGCCAAAATGGACTCGTCGAGAAAGATCTCGAGTCCACCGACGGCGAATCGACGCACACCGACGAACGTGTAGGTGAGGCACAGAACGGCGGCCATCGCGAGAAGGGTTCCGGCGTATCGCGACTTCGACGAACGGGTACCGGGCTTCATCACGCCCAACGCATCGGCGCAGGGAGAAACCGCGAGCACGTAGGCGGCGTAGAGCATCGCTAACTCGCCGTGGTTGATCTTTCCGAAGCTTCGCGTGAGTCCCTGATAGAGCGTCAAGGCGATGCAGACCGGGACCGCGATCCGCCAGAACGGACGCACTCCCAGAATCAGGAGGGGCAGCGTGAGCAGCAGTAGAATCTTCATTCCCCAGAGGAATGGCGTGCTCAGGATCAACGGCCACGCAGCCGCGGGAAGCAGTTCCATCACGCCGATCGGGGAGAACAGTTCACGAGGTAACGACGCCAGTTCGTGAATGGGATCCTTCCAGAGATGGTAGAACCACATGCTGAACACGCTGATCCTCAGGAGCGCAGGTGATTCAGCGTCAGACGCTTCGTGGATCATCTCCAATCCCCCTCGATCACGGTGATGCGGCGAAACATCTCACGGGGGTATTCCACGGACTTGGACCGGTCGTGGGCCGGGACCATGACGCGCCAGACGACGGCCTCGACGACCGGGAATTCCGGGTTCATCCGGTTGTACTCGAGCGACATGCTCTTCACGAGCTGGTCGAACCTTCTCCAGATCACGATCTGCTCCCCGGGATCGGTTTCGTCCAAGACCTTCTCCGCGAGCTTCAGCCAGGATCTCGTCAGTCGGACGCCAAGGCTTTCGAACAGCTGGGCGACCGGTATCACGACTTCGCTTCCGTCGGCGCGCACTCCGTGGCACTCGAGAAAGACGGGCGTTTCCCGGGCAGGCGTCGAGTACATGGCCCAGGTCACGAACGGATAAGACTTTCGACTGTCGGCGACGATCTGTCCAGCGATCAGCAGGGCGACAAAGACGACAATGAGTCGCCCGTACCTGGCATCGTCGCCGCGAAGCCATCGCGTGATTTCAGGACGCCGCGCGAGCCACGCCATCAGGACGCCGTAAAAGACGCACTCGCCGAAGAATACGGCGTCGACGCCTTGCGTGAACCGCATCAGTGCCGCGACACCGATGGTGAGGGCGATGACGCATGCGGTTCCGAGTGTGATGGTGGATCTGCTCGTCGGTCTGCCTGTCAAGTGGTCACCTCTTCAAGACCCATCTTCGGAAAGCTGGTAATGGTCATCAACCACCGTATTGTTGCTTAATGAGTGTTAACGCACCTCGCTATTTCGTTGGCACTGCCGCAATAGAATCACTCCAGTTGTTGACTTGGACTTCATCGTTCAGAAGATGGTTTAAGTCGTCGGATCGCCATTGGGCAGCCAGATCGCCGGCGAGTAAACGGCGATTCTCAAGCGACTCAAGAACAGCCGTTCTTTGAGACATTCGCCGTGGTCGAGAAGTTTTTGGCATTGGTTGAACAATTGATCAATCAAGCAGCTATATCAAGAAGTCGTGAAGATTCTCGAGAAGATCTTGAGTTCGGTGCTCGAGTTCTGGAATATCCGCGTCCAAAGTTGATTGTTTCTCATCGAGCGCAAACAGTAATTCCCTTGCTGCAATTTCTTCCGGCAACTGTCGGGCGTTGGTCGTTTGCCGATCGGCTGTGAGTATTACGTTTGACACTTGAGCAACGTTGCTTTT